>JBASTF010000754.1:0-7826 GCA_049274755.1 Rubrivivax sp.
GGGCCAGGCCAGCGGCGACGCCGACAACAACCCCGCCCCGATGCGCACCGCCGCGCCGCGGGGCATGGTCGACGTCTTCGCCTGAGCCCCGGGCGGCAGCGCCGCCCGCACGGCACGGCACGGCGCCGATTCAACCGGTTTGTCGCCGCTTATCCGGGCTTTCGCCCGGGCTCTCCTTCGAATAATGCCTGCATGCACCGTGGTGTCCCGCGCCGGTGCCTGCATGTCACGAAGGAGATCGCATGTCCACCGCCGCAGCCGCCCCTGACGCCGCCGCTCAGCCCAAGGGCAAGAAGAAGCTGTTGATCATCATCGTCGCCGTCGTGCTGCTGGTCGTGGTGGGCGCGGGCGCGGCGCTGATGATGAAAAAGAAGTCGCAGGCCGACGACGGCGAGGACGGCGACGCCGAACACGCCGCGCCGGCCAAGGCCGCCGTCAAGCACGACCCCAAGGCCGTGCCGACCTTCGTGCCGCTGGACCCCTTCACCGTCAACCTGGCCGACCGCGAAGCCGAGCGCTACGCCCAGGTCGGCATCACGCTGGAAGTGGCCGACGCCAAGGTCGGCGACCAGATCAAGGCCTACATGCCGGCCATCCGCAACAACATCCTGATGGCACTGGCCGAGAAGAGTGCCACGCAGCTGATGGACCGCGAAGGCAAGGCCAAGCTGGCCGAGCAGGTGAAACGCGAGACCTCGCGGGCAATGGGCTACGAGGTCGAAGACCCGGAAGAGGAAGGCGAAGAAGCGCCCAAGCCCAAGAAGGGCAAGAAGAAGAAAAAGGCCGCCGCGCCCGAACTGCCGATCACCGGCGTTCACTTCTCCAACTTCATCATCCAGTGATGAAGCCCCCGAGCTCGCTGCGCTCGCCACCCCCCGAGGGGGCCGTGTTCCGGGCCGGGCAACCCGGATCCGGAACGGCCGGCACACCATGAACCAGCAGATCCTCTCGCAGGACGAAGTCGACGCACTGCTCCAGGGCATCACCGGCGAAAGCCAGAAGCTCGAGGAAGAAGATTCCGGCAGCAGCGGCGGCATCCGCGACTACGACCTCGCTGCGCAGGAGCGCATCGTCCGTGGCCGCATGCCGACGATGGAGGTCATCAACGAGCGCTTCGCCCGCAACATCCGCGTCGGCCTGTTCAACCTGATCCGCAAGTCGCCGGAGGTGTCCATCGGCGGCATCAAGGTGCAGAAGTTCAGCGCCTTCCTGCGCGAGATCGTCGTGCCGACGAACTTCAACCTCGTCACCGTGAAGCCGCTGCGCGGCAGCGGCCTCATCGTCTGCGACCCCAACCTGGTGTTCGCGGTCATCGATTCGCTGTTCGGCGGCGCCGGCAAGTTCCACACCCGCATCGAAGGCCGCGACTTCAGCCCCACCGAGCTGCGTGTCATCCTGCGCCTGGTCGAGACCATCACGGCCGAGTACAAAAAGGCCTGGCACGGCATCTACCCGGTGGAGCTGGAGTACCAGCGCTCCGAGATGCAGCCGCAGTTCGCCAACATCGCCACGCCCAGCGAGATCGTCGTCTCCACCGCGTTCACGCTGGAGATCGGCGAGACCAGCGGCGCGGTGCACTTCTGCATCCCGTATTCGACGCTGGAGCCGATCCGCGACGTCCTGTACTCGACGATCCAGGGCGATTCGTCGGAACCCGACCGCCGCTGGGTCAAGCTGATGGAGCACCAGATCCAGGCCGCCACCGTCGACCTCGTCGTCGAACTGGCCCAGGCCCCGGCCACGGTGGAACAGCTGCTGTCCTTCAAGCCCGGCGACTTCATCGAACTCGACCTCGACCCCATGGTCGAGGCCAAGGTCGACGGTGTGCCGGTGCTCGACTGCCACTACGGCACGTCCAACGGACGTTATTCGATCAAGGTCGACCGACTGATCACCAGCTCCACCGTGGGCTGGCTGGGAGATACACGCAATGGCTGAACCCAACACAAACGCGATGTCCGAAGAGGACCGCATGGCCGCCGAATGGGCCGCCGCGCTGGAAGAGAGCAAGGACAGCAGCGCCGTGGCCTCGGAAGTGGCTGCGCCGGCCGACTCGGTGGCCCCGGCGTCGTTCGCCAACTTCACGCCCACCGGCGCGGTGAACGGCACGGCCAACGACATCAACATGATCCTGGACATCCCGGTCCAGCTGACCGTGGAACTGGGCCGCACGCGCATTCCCATCAAGCACATCCTGCAGCTGGCGCAGGGCTCGGTGGTCGAACTCGACGCGATGGCCGGCGAGCCGATGGACGTGCTGGTCAACGGCTACCTCATCGCCCAGGGCGAGGTGGTGGTCGTCAACGACAAGTTCGGCATCCGCCTGACCGACATCGTGACGCCGAGCGAGCGCATGCGCCGCCTGTCGCGCACCTGAAGACCACCATGAGTTCCGGACTGACCCCGTTGTTGTCCTTCCTGCTGGTGATCGTCGCGATCCCCGTGGTGTTGTGGCTGGTGAAGCGCGGCCCGATGGCCGGCGCCGCCGGCAGCGCCGGCATGCGCCGTGTCGCCGTGCTGCCGCTGTCGCCGTCCCAGAAGCTGGTGACGGTGGAAGTGGGCAGCGGCGACAGCCGCTGCTGGCTGGTGCTGGGGGTCACGCCCAACAGCATCAGCACGCTGCACACGATGCTGCCGCAGGACGAAGGCCAGCCCGGCGCACCGCCGGCCACGCCGACCGCCACCTTCGCGCAACTGCTGCAGCGCCTGCAAGGCCGGGGGCCCGATGCACACTAAGCTGTTCCGCGCGGCCCTCGCCGTTTCGGTGTTGTCGGCCGTTTCTGCATCGGCTTTAGCCCAGGGCAGCAACCTGCCGCTGATCGTCGGCCAGGGTGCGGGCGGCACCAGCTACTCGGTGCCGATCCAGACGCTGCTGTTTTTCACCGCGCTGTCCTTCATCCCGGCCATGGTGCTGCTGATGACGGGTTTCACGCGCATCGTCATCGTGCTCAGTCTGTTGCGCCAGGCCCTGGGCACGCAGGCCGCGCCGCCGAACCAGGTGATCATCGGCATGAGCCTGTTCCTCACCTTCTTCGTGATGTCGACGACGCTGGACAAGGTCTACGAGCAGGCCTATGCGCCGTTTGCCGCCAACCAGATCCAGTTCGACGAGGCGCTGAAGCGCGGCGAAGTGCCGGTGCGCGAGTTCATGCTGAAGCAGACGCGCCAGAGCGACGTGCAGCTGTTTGCCAAGCTGGCCAAGCTGCCGCCCGACGTGAAGAGCGAAAACGTGCCGCTGCGTGTGCTGGTGCCGGCCTTCGTCACCAGCGAACTGAAAAGCGCCTTCCAGATCGGCTTCACGATGTTCATCCCCTTCCTGATCATCGACATGATCGTGGCCAGCGTGCTGATGAGCCTGGGCATGATGATGCTGAGCCCCGTGCTCGTGGCCCTGCCCTTCAAGCTGATGCTGTTCGTGCTGGCCGACGGCTGGAACCTGCTGCTCGGTTCGCTTGCCGCCTCCTTCGTCACCTGAGATCGCCACCATGGACGCCGCCCAAGTTCTTGCCGCCGGACAACAAGGCCTGTACCTGCTGCTGCTGGTCTCGGCCCCGGTGCTGCTGGTGGTGCTGATCGTCGGCCTGGCCGTCAGCATCTTCCAGGCCGCGACGCAGATCAACGAAGCCACGCTGAGCTTCGTGCCCAAGGTCGTCGCCGCCGTCGCAGCGCTCGGTTTCGCCGGCCCCTGGATGATGACGACGCTGGTCGAGTACCTGCAGCGCACGCTGCAGTCGATTCCGGCGTCCGTCGGCTGAGCACGCACAAAGACCTGCCGTGATCTCCTTCACCGAGGCCCAGATCCTGGCCTGGATCACGCCGCTGGTCTGGCCCTTTCTGCGTGTGCTGGCCCTGTTCACCGCCATGCCGGTGCTGGGCACACGCACGGTGCCGACGCGCGTGCGCATCGGCCTGGCGGCCCTGGTGGTCTTCGCCGCCCAGCCCACGCTGCCGGAGATGCCGGTGCTGCCGCTGGACTCGCCGCTGGCCTTCGTGCTGATCGCGCAGCAGCTGCTGATCGGCCTCTCGCTGGGGTTTGCCGTGCGGGTGGCCTTCGCGGCACTGGAGTTCGCCGGCGAAATCATCGGCCTGCAGATGGGCCTGAACTTCGCCGGCTTCTTCGACCCCATCAGCGCCGCGGCCGGCACCGCGACCAGCCGCTTCTACGGCACGACGATCGCGTGGCTGTTCATCGTCGTCAACGGCCACCTGCTGGTCATCGCTGCCCTGGTACAGAGCTTCAACGCCTTCCCGGTCGGCCCCGAGCCCTTTGCCTTCCTGAAGACGGCACGCCCGCACCTGTGGGCGGCCGAGATCTTCCGCACCGGGCTGTGGATCGCATTGCCGTTGATGGCCATGCTGCTCTTCGTCAACCTCGTGCTTGGCGCCATCTCGCGTGTGGCCCCGCAGATCAACATCTTTTCGGTCGGTTTCCCGGTGACGCTGGGCGTGGGCCTGCTCGGCATCTTCCTCACGCTGCCCGGCATGCAGGGGCCGTTCACGATGGTGCTGGAACGACTGCTGGCCAACTTCCAGTAGCGCGCAGGCGCTGTGGTTGTGACCTCGGGATGTCCGGGGGACATCCCGAGGCCGCGATCGCAGTCAGGCGCCGTCGGCGCCTGCCGCGCGCAGCGCGGGCCTAGGCGCGCTCGATGCGCGCATAGGCACTGTGATTGTGAATCGACTCGAAGTTCTCGACGTCGACGCTGTAGCGCCCGATGCGTGCATCGCCGTTCAGGCGCAGCGCCACGTCGCGCACCAGGTCTTCGACGAACTTCGGGTTTTCGTAGGCCCGTTCGGTGACCCACTTTTCGTCGGCACGCTTGAGCATCGGCCACAGCTCGCAGCTCGCCGAGTCTTCGGCAAAACGCACCAGTTCGTGCCATTCCACAGGCCGCAGCAGTTCGACGCGGATCGTCACCAGCGAACGCTGGTTGTGCGCGCCGTAGTCGGAGATCTCCTTGCTGCAGGGGCACAGGCTCTTCACCGGCACACCGACCTCGGCCCAGACCGAGGTGACGCCGGAACGGGTTTCGGCGATCCAGCGGCCCTGGTAGTCCAGCAGGCTGGCCAGGCCGGAGACCGGCGCACGCTTGCGCAGGAAGAAGCTGAACGCGGCTTCGATGCGGCCGCTGTCGGCATGCAGCTTGTCCAGCATCTGCGCATGGCGCTCCCGCAGCGAGGCGGCGTCCAGCGGCACGTCCAGCGCGTCCAGCCAGGCGACGAAGCGCGACATGTGCGTGCCCTTCTGCTCCGCCGGCAAGGCCACGTCCAGCGACCACAGCGCGGCCGTGCTCTGCACGGCGCCGGCCACCCGCAGCTGCAGCGGATACCGCACGTCCTTGACGCCGACACGCTGGATCACCAGGTGGCGCTCGTCGCGGGCACTTTGTGTGTCGGGAATGTGGAGGGCGTCGGTCAGGTTTGTCATGGCGGGACGAAGCATGCCACCGAACGAACGGCAGCATCGCCGGCGCGGTTACACGCAGCGTTCGATGGATTTCAACCGTTGGCGGCAGCGAGTGTCGGCCGGCTGCCGAAACGCTTGCGGATCGAGGCTTCGATGCCGGCGGCGTCCAGCCCGCACAGCGACAGCAGCTTGGCCGGGTCGCCGTGTTCGATGAACTGGTCGGGCAGGCCCAGTTGCAGCACCGGCAGGGCCAGGCCGTTGGCGGCCAGGCATTCCAGCACCGCGCTGCCGGCGCCGCCCATCACACAGCCCTCTTCGATGGTGACCAGGGCTTCGTGGCTGCGCGCCAGCTCCAGCACCAACGCCTCGTCCAGCGGTTTCACGAAACGCATGTCGGCCACCGTGGCGTCCAGGTTCTGCGCCGCGGCCAGCGCCGGATGCAGCACCGTGCCGAACGCGAGGATCGCGATGCGGCTGCCCTTGCGGCGTGTCAGGCCCTTGCCCCAGGGCCAGTCGCTCAGGCCCTTGTCGATCTCGGCGCCGACGCCGCTGCCGCGCGGGTAGCGCACGGCCACCGGGTGGTTCTGGCGGAAGGCCGTGCTCAGCGCCTGGCGGCATTCGTTTTCGTCGCTGGGCGTCAGCATGCTGCAGTTGGGAATGCAGCGCACGTAGGCGATGTCGTAAGCCCCGGCATGGGTGGCGCCGTCGGCACCGACGAGGCCGCCGCGGTCCAGCGCAAACACCACCGGCAGGTTCTGGATCGCAACGTCGTGCACCAGCTGGTCGTAACCACGCTGCAGGAAGGTGGAGTAGATCGCCACCACCGGCTTCAGCCCTTCGCAGGCCATGCCGGCGGCGAAGGTCACCGCATGCTGCTCGGCAATGCCGACGTCGTGGTACCGCTTGGGGAAACGTTTGTGGAACTCGACCATGCCCGAGCCTTCACGCATCGCCGGCGTGATGCCGACCAGGCGTTCGTCGGCCTCGGCCATGTCGCACAGCCACTGGCCGAACACCTGGGTGAAGGTGGTCTTGCTCGGGCCCGTGGCCTTGGGAAAACCTTCGGCCGGGTTGAACCTGCCGCTGGCGGCGTGGTACTTCACCGGGTCGGCCTCGGCCAGCTTGTAGCCGTAGCCCTTCTTCGTGACCACGTGCAGGAACTGCGGGCCGCGTTTGGCACGCAGGTTCTCCAGCGTCGGGATCAGCGATTCGAGATCGTGGCCGTCGATCGGACCGACGTAGTTGAAGCCGAACTCCTCGAAGATCGTGCCCGGCACGACCATGCCCTTGGCATGTTCCTCGAAGCGCCGTGCCAGTTCGAACAGCGGCGGCGCGTTTTTCAGCACCCCCTTCACGCCTTCGCGGGCCGCGGCGTAAAAGCCGCCGCTCATCAGCCGCGCCAGGTACTTGTTCAGCGCACCGACCGGCGGGCTGATCGACATGTCGTTGTCGTTCAGCACCACCAGCAGGTCGGCATTGATGCCGGCGTGGCTGACGCCGGCGTTGTTCAGCGCCTCGAAGGCCATGCCGGCCGTCATGGCGCCGTCGCCGATGACGGCCACGGCCCTGCGTTCCTCGCCTTTCAGCTTGGACGCCAGCGCCATGCCCAGCGCGGCGCTGATGCTGGTGGAGCTGTGGGCGGTGCCGAAGCTGTCGTACTCGCTTTCGTCGCGGCGCGGGAAACCGCCGATGCCGCCCAGCTGGCGCAGCGTGTGCATGCGCTCGCGGCGGCCGGTCAGCACCTTGTGCGGGTAGGTCTGGTGGCCCACGTCCCAGACGATGCGGTCGTGCGGCGTGTTGAACACGTAGTGCAGCGCCACGGTCAGCTCGACGGTGCCCAGGTTGCTGCCCAGGTGGCCGCCGGTCTGGCTGACGGTGTTGAGAACGAACTCGCGCAGCTCGCGCGCAACCGCCGGCAGATCGCCGCGCGGCAGGCGGCGCAGGTCGGCGGGCGAGTCGATCTTGTTCAGCAGCGTGTTCATGTCAGTTGTCCCGCTCCACCACCTTGTCGGCCAGCATCGCCAGTGCGGCGCTGTCGGCCAGTGCACTGCGGTCCAGCGCCGCCAGCGCCTGGGCGCGCAGGTCCTGCGCGTGCTGGCGTGCCGCGGCCAGGCCCAGCACCGAGACATAGGTCGGCTTGTTCGCGTCGTTGTCCTTGCCGGCGGTCTTGCCGAGCTTGGACGAGTGCTGCGTGACGTCGAGGATGTCATCGACGACCTGGAAAGCCAGACCGATGGCCGCACCGTAGTCCGACAAACCCTGCCAGGCCCGGCTGTCGGACTGGCCGCAGGCCGCGCCCATCAGCACGCTGGCCTGCAGCAGGGCGCCGGTCTTGCGCCTGTGCATGTCGCGCAGCTGGGTTTCGTCCAGCGGGCGGCCGATGCTGGCCAGGTCGATGGCCTGGCCGCCGGCCATGCCG
>JBASTF010000755.1:0-1560 GCA_049274755.1 Rubrivivax sp.
GGGCCAGGAACTCGTCGATGGCGCCCAGGTAGGTGGCCACCGCCGGCATCAGTTCGTTGTCGACCACGGCGCGCGTGGCGGCGGCGTCGTTGCCGGCCTTCATCGTGTCGAGCTTCTTGGTCAGCCCCAGCACCACGGTTCGGCGCTCGCCGACGACGGCCAGTGCCGCCTTGTCGGCCTCGGACGTGGCTTCGGCGACGATCTTCTTCTGCAGTTCGCTGATGCCCTCGATGCCGGCCTTCAGCAGCGGCGCGAAGGTCTGCGTCACCAGCGGTTCCTGGCTCAGCGCCAGCGCCACCACACGCTGCGTGTTCGTCTCGGTCGAACCCTTCCAGCGCGTGGCCACCGTGATGCGGTCTTCGTAGGTGTGCAGTTCGGCGATGCCGTCCAGCATGGCCAGCGAGGCAAACCGCTGGCTGACCAGGGCCGCGGCCGTCATGGCCAGCAGCACGACCAGCGTGGAGACCCAGAGCTTGCGGGCGACAGAGATGTTTTCGAGCTTCATGGCAGGGCGCAAAGGAAAGGGCAGCGGAAGTCGCTTCGACCCCCTGCTTTATCGGGCCCGCCCCCAGGCTCTGAAGCGCCGAAGTGCGCAAGAATGCACAGCTAATTTACGTGTACACGACATGATGACATGGTGACGCCCTCCCGCGTGCGGCGCGACAGCGCCGAAGCCCAGGACGAACTGCGGCGTGCCGCCATCGACGCCGCGCTGCTGCTGTTCGCCGGCGGCGGTCTGGGCGCTGTCTCGATGCGCGCAGTGGCCCAGGCCTGCGGTGTGACGCCGATGGCGCTGTACCGCTACTTCGACGGCAAGGACGAACTGCTGCTGGCGCTGTGGGACCATGTGCTGCAGGGGCTGGCGCAGGCGCTGGCCGCCAGCGACCAGGCAGCGTCCAGCGCCGCCGCGCGCATGCGCAGCAGCCTGCGGGTGTTCATCGTGCACTGGGAACACAACCCCGAGCACTACAAGCTGGTGTTCAGCGGCGGCAGTGCGCTCGTGGGCAGCGACCCGCGGGTCACCGGCGGCCCGGTGTACCAGGGCCTGCTGGCGTCTTCGGCGGCGCTGCTGCGCGACTACGCGCGGGAACAAGGCCTGCCCGAAGACCATGTGCTGCTGGCGCGCGACCTGCGGCATGCGATGGTCATGGGCTACCTGCATGCACGCCTGGTGAACCTGCGCTACCCCTGGAGCAACCTGGACGCGCTGCGCGAAGCCACCATCGACGCGGTGTTGCTGGCAGTGACAGCCTGCCTGCGCGGGCCGGCTAGCATGGGTGCATGACAGGTTTCCCCACCCCCGAAGAGATCCGCGACGCGCAGCGCCGCATCGCCGGCGATGTGCGCCACACGCCGCTGTGGCGGCTGCCCGGCCCGGCGCTGGGCATCGGCTGTGCCGAGGTCTGGCTGAAGCTGGAGCAGCTGCAGGTCGGCGGCAGCTTCAAGGCCCGTGGCATGTTCAACCGCATGCGCTCGCAGGCGGTGCCGCAGGCCGGTGTTGTCGTGGCGTCCGGCGGCAATGCCGGCATCGCCGTGGCCACCGCGGCGCGTGCGCTGGGC
>JBASTF010000756.1:0-2731 GCA_049274755.1 Rubrivivax sp.
CACGGCCACCGTCACCGGGCCGGGTGCGCCGCTGCGGCGGGGCGTGAAACACAGCGCGCCCAGCTGCACGCTGCCGTCGGCCAGCTGCTCGGCCGGGAACAACAAGGCTTCGCCCATGAAACCGGCGACGAAGGTGCTGGCCGGCTGTTCGTACAACTGCTGCGGCGTGCCGGCCTGGGCGATGCTGCCGGCTTCCATGACGACGATCTGGTCGCTGACCGCCAGCGCCTCGGCCTGGTCGTGCGTGACGTAGGCCACCGTCAGCTTGAGTCGCTGTTGCAGCGCGCGGATCTCTTCGCGCATGCTGCGGCGCAGGCGCGCGTCGAGGTTGGACAGCGGCTCGTCGAACAGCATCACGCTGGGTTCCAGCACCAGGGCCCGTGCCAGCGCCACACGCTGCTGCTGGCCGCCGGACAGTTCACTCGGCAGCCGCAGGTCGTAGCCCTCCAGCCCCACCAGGGCCATCGTCGCACGCGCACGGCGCTCGGCCTCGCTGCGCGACACGCCGGTCACCGTGAGGCCGTAGCTCACGTTCTGCATGACGTTCATGTGCGGGAACAGCGCATAACTCTGGAACACCATGCTGACGTTGCGCTCGGCCGGCCCCAGCGTCGTGACGTCGACACCGCCGATGAAGATGCGGCCCGCGCTGGGTGCGTCCAGCCCGGCGATCATGCGCAGCGTCGTCGTCTTGCCGCAGCCCGAAGGGCCGAGCAGCGTGGTCAGCGTGCCCTGCGGCACGACGAGGTCGATGCCTTTGACGATCAGCGGCGACTTGGCATCGCCATAACGTTTGCTGACCTGGCGGAACTCGATGCTCATGCGGGGTTCTTTCGTCTGCCGAGCTGGCGTTCGCCGACCAGCCACTGGATGGCCGCGGTGGCCAGCGACATCAGCAGGATCAGCACCGTGCAATAGGCCAGTGCGACGCCGTAGTCGCCGTTGCCGACGCGGCCGATGATGTAGGTGGTGGCGAGCTCGTTTTCCGCTGTCACCAGGAAGATCACCGCCGACACAGTGGTCATGCTGCGCACGAAGCTGTAGACCAGGGCCGCCACCAGGGCCGGCTTCAGCAGCGGCAGCACCACACGCCGCAGCGTCGTGGCGGTGCCGGCGCGCAGCATCGTGCTGGCTTCGTCGAGGCTGCGGTCCAGCTGCCTGAAGCTGGCGGTGCCGGCGCGCACACCCACCGGCAGGTTGCGGAACACAAAACACAGCACGATGACGAGCCCGGTGCCGGTGAGCTCGAACGGCGGTACGTTGAAGGCCAGGATGTAGCTGATGCCGAGCACCGTGCCGGGAATGGCGAAGGCCAGCAGCGCGCCGAACTCGAACAGGCGCTGGCCGGCGAACTCGGTGCGCGCCAGCAGCCAGCTGATCAGCAGGCCGATGCCGGCACACAGCGGCGCCGCGATGGCCGCCAGCTTCACCGTGGTGAACAGCGAGTTCCAGGCCGTGCCGGCCCAGATCAGGCCATGTTCGCTCCACTGCAGGTCGAAGGCCGTCTTCAGGTGGGCCAGTGTCGGTGTGTAGTCGCGGCCCCAGGTCTGCACGAAACCACCGATGAAGGCGAAGACGTAGACCACCACGGTGAACAGCAGCCAGGGGCCGGCGACACCCCGCGCCAGCTTCAGCACACCGGCCGGCAGCGGCATCGCCAGGCCGGCGTCGCCCTTGCCCGAGACCGTGGTGTAGCTGGCGCGCCCCAGCAGCCGCTGCTGGATGAAAAACACGGCCAGCGCAAAGCCGGCGAGGATCAACGCCAGCGACGCGGCACGCCCCTGGTCGTACTGCGCGCCGACGATGGCGAAGAAGATGTCGGTGGACAGCACCGCGTAGGGGCCGCCGACGACCACCGGGTTGCCGAAGTCGGCCATGCTCTCGATGAAGCCGACGAGGAAGGCATTGGCCAGCCCCGGCTTCAGCAGCGGCAGGGTCACCGTCGTGAAGGTCTTCAGCCGGCTGGCGCGCAAGGTCTGCGCCGCTTCTTCGAGGCTGGGCGCGATGCCTTGCACGACACCGCGCATGATCATGAAGGCGATCGGCGTGAACGCAAACAGCTGCGCCAGGAAGACACCGAACAGGCCGTAGAACCAGCGTGTCGGCGGAATGCCGAAGGCCCATTCGAGGAACTGGTTGACGAGGCCGGCGCGGCCGAACAGCAGGACCAGGCCCAGGCCGACGACAAAGGGCGGCGTGATGATGGGCAGCAGGGCCAGCACGTTCAGCGGCTTCGCCAGCCGTGTACCACCACGTTCGGCCCAGAGGGCGATCAGCGTGCCCAGCAGCGTCGTGCCGGTGGCCGTCAGCAAGGCCAGGAACAGCGTGTTCCAGGCCACGCCGCAGCGCACGCCGCCGGCCAGGCAGCCCAGGCCCCAGACCCGTTCGTTGCCCAGGCGCCCGGCCAGCGCGCTGACGGAGACAGCGCCGTTGTCGTCGAAAAACGCGCCACCCAGGGCCTTGGCCACCGGCAGCGCGATGAACAGCAGCAGCAAGGCCGCACACAGCAGCACGGCACCGGCGACGAAGAAGTCGCCGCGGAAGTAGCCCAGCCGCGCAACGCCGGCGCCCAGCAGCATCAGCAGCGACAGCAGCACCAGCGCGCCGCCCAGGCCGATGCCCTGGCGCTCGATGCCGAAGCCGGCACCCAGCAGGCCGGCAACACCCAGCCCTGCCACCAGCACCAGCCACCAGCCCTGGCGCCGGCCGGCCGCCAGCCACGGCGCCGGGC
>JBASTF010000757.1:0-2258 GCA_049274755.1 Rubrivivax sp.
CCCAGGGCCCAGACCACCCAGGCGATCAGCGGCACCGCGCCGCCGGCCCAGGCCAGGGCCGAGGCCGAAAATTCGAGCAGCAGGCGCAGCAGTTCCTGCCAGCCCGGCAGCCAGCTGTCGAGAACCCCCGACCAGGGGATGCGGTCGGCCAGCGGCTGCAACTCGCCGCTGGTCGAGCCCAGCCATTGCAGCAGCCCGTGCAGTCCCCAGGCCGCCAGCGACCACAGGGCGAGGAGAATGGCAGCGATGATCCAGATGGCGGCAAGCATGTTGCTGCGCAGTGTCGCCGAATCCGATGTCGACCCACGATGAGCAAGCTCTTTTTCCGCTACGCGGCGATGAACGCCGGCAAATCCACCGCCTTGCTGCAGGTGGCGCACAACTACGAAGAGCGCGGCATGGCGGTGCGCCTGTTCACCGCGGCGCACGACGACCGCGCCGGTGTCGGCATCATCGGCTCGCGCCTGGGCCTGCAGCGCGAGGCCGGCACCTTCGGCCCCGACACCGAGTTCCGCCGCGAGCACCTGGGCGACATCGCCTGCCTGCTGATCGACGAAGCGCAGTTCCTCAGCCTCGAACAGGTGCGGCAACTGCACCGCATGGCGCACCGCGAGCACCTGCCGGTGATTTGCTGGGGCCTGCGCAGCGATTTCCTCGGCAACGCCTTTGCCGGCAGCGCCGCGCTGCTGACGCTGGCCGACGACGTCGAAGAGATGAAGGGCATCTGCGCCTGCGCGCGCAAGGCGACGATGAACATCCGCATCGACGGCGAGGGCCGGCGTGTGCGCGAAGGCGAGCAGGTGGTCATCGGCGGCAACGACCGCTACCGCGCCGTCTGCCCGGCCTGTTTCTACAGCGACGACGCGCTGGCGCGCGACGACGCGCCGGGGCTGTTCGGCTGATGCGGCGCCGTTGTCGAAGCCGCCGGCTCCTGTTCGTCGTGCCGGCATGAACCCGCCTGTTCCCGAAGCCCGTGCCGGCCGCCGCGAATGGATCGGCCTGGCCGTCATCGCGCTGCCGTGTTTTGTCTATGCGATGGACATGACGGTGCTGAACCTGGCGCTGCCGGCCATCGCCGCCGACCTGCAGCCCAGCGCGACGCAGCTGCTGTGGACGGTGGACATCTACGGCTTTTTCGTCGCCGGCTTCCTCATCACGATGGGCACGCTGGGCGACCGCATCGGCCGCCGCCGGCTGCTGCTGATCGGTGCCGCGGCCTTTGCGCTGGCGTCGGTGGGCG
Source organism: Rubrivivax sp. (assembly GCA_049274755.1). Classification (GTDB taxonomy): domain Bacteria; phylum Pseudomonadota; class Gammaproteobacteria; order Burkholderiales; family Burkholderiaceae_C; genus Rubrivivax. The sequence continues at coordinate 1,241 of JBASTF010000757.1, forward strand.
CGGCGCTGGCCAGCAGCATCGAGATGCTGATCGCGATGCGGGCGCTGCTGGGCGTGGCCGGCGCGACGCTGGCGCCGTCGACGATCTCGTTGATCCGCAACATGTTCCACGACGAGCGCCAGCGCCAGTTCGCCATCGGCATCTGGATCACGGCCTTTTCCGTCGGCAGCGCCATCGGCCCGCTGGTTGGCGGCCTGCTGCTGCAATGGTTCTGGTGGGGCTCGGTGTTCCTCGTCGCGCTGCCGGTGATGGCCTTGCTGCTGCTGCTGGGGCCTGCGCTGCTGCCCGAGTACCGCGACCCGAACGCCGGCCACGTGGACCTGGCCAGTGCACTGCTGTCGCTGTCTGCGGTGCTCATCGGCATCTGGGGTGTCAAGCACGGGGTCGAAGCCGGGCCGGGTGTGTTGCCGCTGGCGGCGCTGGGCCTGTCGGCGTTGCTGGTCACCAGCTTCGTGCGCCGGCAGGCGACGCTGGCCTATCCGCTGCTGGACCTGCAGCTGTTCCGCCGGCCGGCCTTCAGTGCCGCGATCGCGGCCTATGCCTTGTCCTGCCTGGCGATGCTGGGTGTCTACATCTTCATCGCCCAGTACCTGCAAGGTGTGCTGGCGCTGACACCGCTGCAGGCCGGGCTGGCGACGCTGCCCTGGTCGCTGGCCTTTGTCGTCGGTTCGCTGGCGGCACCGCGGCTGGCGCAGCGCTGGCCGCCGTTGACGCTGCTGGTGCGCGGCCTGGTGCTGTCGGCGCTGGGTTTCCTGCTGCTGCTCGGCGTTGGCACCAGCTGGGCCTTGCCGCTGCTGGTGGCCGGCACCGTCGTGATGAGCCTGGGCATGGCGCCGGTGTTCACGCTGGGCACCGAACTCATCGTCACCTCGGCGCCGCCGGAGCGTGCCGGCGCTGCATCGGCGATTGCCGAAACCAGTGCCGAGCTCAGCGGCGCACTCGGCATCGCCCTGCTCGGCAGCCTGGGCAACTGGCTGTACCGCGGTGCGCTGGCGGCTTCGCTGCCGGCAGGCCTGCC
>JBASTF010000758.1:0-1926 GCA_049274755.1 Rubrivivax sp.
GGTCCAGGCCGAGCCCACCGGCTTCGGCGCCAGGATCAGCGGGCTCGACCTGCGAAAGCCGCTGCCGCCCGAGGTGCTGGACCAGGTGAAGTCCGCCTGGGCCCGCCATGGGGTGGTCGCCTTCCCCAATCAGCCGCTCGGCCTGGAGGAACTGGAGGCCTTCACCCTGCAGATCGGCCCCTTCGGCGTGGACCCGTTCATCGCGCCCATGGCCGGCCATCCCAACGTGCTGGAGCTGCGCCGGGAGCCGGACGAGAAGGCCACCAATTTCGGCGCCGGCTGGCATTCCGACTGGAGCTTCCAGCCGCAACCGCCTGCGGCGACCCTGCTGCGCTCGCAAGTCGTGCCGCCGGTGGGCGGCGACACCATATTCGCCGACTGCGCGCGGGCCTATGAGGCGCTGACGCCGGCCATACAGGCGATGCTGGCGCCGCTGCGGGCCATCCATTCCGCCGGCCGGGCCTACGGGACCCAAGGCGTGTTCGCCCGGGAGACCGAAAAGCGGACCATGGAGATCATCGTCTCCGAGGAGGCGGACAGGACCCTGACCCACCCGCTGGTGCGAACCCATCCGGTCACCGGCCGCAAGGCGCTGTTCGTCAGCCCGGTCTACACCGTCGGCATCGAGGGTTTCGCGCCCAAGGAGGCCCAGGCGGTCCTTGGTTTCCTGTTCGCCCACATGACCCAGGACGAGTTCGTCTATCGCCACCGCTGGGACGCCGACATGCTGCTCATGTGGGACAACCGCTGCACGGTCCACTTCGCCGAGGGCGGCTACGACGGCCATCTGCGCGTGATGCACCGCACGACGGTTGCGGGCGACACGCCGGTCTGAGCCTTCACTTCTGCCGCGGCGGCTTCAGGTCGCGGCCGGCCTGCAGCAGCTTGCCCTGATGATTGGCCTTGGACGCTTCGATCAGGGTCTTGGCCGCGTTGCGCACCTCGCCCTGCATGGCGAGGTCGGCGTCCAGCTCCTCGTGGTTGGTGGCGTAGGGTTTCCAGTATCCGATGTAGCGGTCGAGCTCGGCGTTCACGCCGGCCGGCACGAGGTCCATGAACCGGAGCCAGTCCGACACGCTGCGGCGGACGTTCTCCGCGCCCTCGACATCGCCGTGAACGACGACGGAGAACACCCGGCCATCCAGGTGCTTGGGATAGTCCCAGCCGTCCAGCTCGATCTGCTTGGCCGTCTTGGCGTCCTTGCCATGGGTGAGCGTCGGGTCCGGGTTGCCGCCGTCGGCGCAGACCATGCGGTCCATCATCAGCTTCAGCGGCGAGGAGACCTGGTACCAGTTCACGGGGGTGATGATCATGACCCCGTGGGCCTCCACCCACATGGGATAGATGTCGTTCATCCAGTCGTGGACCTGGCCCAGGGAGTAGTGGGGATAGCAGGAGCACGGCCAGTGGCAGAGCGCCGCCGCGGTCGAGAAACACGCCTTGCAGGGATGGATCTCCCGCCCGTATTCCGAGGTGAGGCGGCTGAGATCCAGGGTCTCCACCGAAACGCCGTCCTGCGCGATCTCCTCCCGCGCGATCTCGGCCAGGCGCCAGGACTTGGACATCTCGCCGGGGCAGGTGTGATCGCTGCGGGACGAGGCGTTGATCAGGAGCACCCGGCAGGGGCCGTCCTTGTCCTCGTGGCGCGCCTGGGCGTCCTCGATCGCCGCCTTGGCCGCGATCCAGTCGACCGAGAGATCGTAATCGGGATCGGCGTAGCCCGACCCGGCCTTCTGCGTCCGCGGCGCCTTGCGGTGGTTCGAGTAGCCGTCCCAGGCCACGGCGACGACCTTGTCGAGCTCGGCCTTCACCTCATCGAACGCCGGATCGCTGAAGGCGCTGAGGTATCTCTTCCGGAATTCCGCTTCGTCGAGCTGCGGATCGGGCATGCCCTTGCGGGGCTCTGGTGCTTTGGCCAAGGCGGGC
>JBASTF010000759.1:0-7762 GCA_049274755.1 Rubrivivax sp.
GCCCACCGACGGCCGCACGGCCCAGCAGCGCGCCGCCGAGCTGCACACCCGCGACGTCGTCGTCGTCGACCGCCCGCTGCAGGCCGGTGGCGTTCTGGCCTGGGCCGCAGCACCGGGCTGCAGCGAGGTCTGGCGCAACAAGGCGCTGGCCTGGCTGGCCGAACAAGGCCACACGCCGGTGGCCGTGGCAGACACGCCGGGCCTCGTCGTCGCCCGCACGCTCGCGATGCTGATCAACGAAGCCAGCGACGCCGTGCTGCAAGGCGTCTGCACAGCGGCCGGCGCCGACGCGGCAATGAAGCTGGGCGTCAACTACCCGGCCGGGCCGTTCGAATGGCTGGCCGGCTGGAGCGCCGGTGAGGTGATCGGCGTGCTCGAGGCGCTGGACGGCTGTTACCGCGGCGAACGCTACCGCGTCAGCCCCGGCCTGCGGCGCCGCGCCTGAACGAAACCGCTGTTCAGAAGGGATAGTGCCGCGGCGTCGTCTGCACCGTCACCCAGCGCAGCTCGGTGAACTCGGCGACACCGGCCTTGCCGCCGAAGCGGCCCAGGCCTGAGCCCTTCACGCCGCCGAAGGGCATTTGCGCTTCGTCGTGCACCGTCGGGCCGTTGATGTGGCAGATGCCGCTTTCGATGCGCCTGGCGACGTTCATCGCACGGGCGATGTCGCGGCCGAAGACGGCCGCCGAGAGGCCGTATTCGTTGTCGTTGGCGCAGGCCACGGCGGCGTCGACGCCGTCGACACGCACGATGCACTTCAGCGGGCCGAAGGTCTCTTCGTGGTAGACGCGCATCTGGTCGGTCACGTGGTCCAGCACGGTGGCCGGCATCAGCGTGCTGTCGGCCTTGCCGCCGCACAGCAGCCTGGCGCCCTTGGCCACCGCGTCGGCGATCAGCGCATTGCAGTGCTCCACGGTGCCCATGCCGACCACCGAACCCAGCACCACCGGCTCGCCCTTGCGCGGGTCGCCCAGCGGCAGGCCCCTGGCCTTTTTCGCGAACAGCGCGGCGAAGTCGTCGGCCACCCTGCTGTCGACGATGAGGCGCTCGGTGCTCATGCAGATCTGGCCGCTGTTGGCGAAGGCGCCGAAGGCCGCGGCGTTGACGGCATCTTCGAGGTTGGCGTCGTCCAGCACCAGCAGCGGTGCCTTGCCGCCGAGTTCCAGCACCACCGGCTTCAGGTACTTGGCGCAGGTCAGCGCGATCAGCTTGCCGACACGGGTGCTGCCGGTGAAGTTCACGCGCCGCACCGCCGGGTGCGCGACCATGGCTTCCACCACCTTGCCGGCATCGGCCGGTGCGTTGGTGACGTAGTTGACGACGCCGGCCGGGAAACCCGCGTCCTGGAAGGCCTCGATGATGAGCTGGTGCGTGCGCGGGCAGTTTTCGCTGCCTTTGAGCACCACGGTGTTGCCACAGGCCAGCGGCGTGGCGACGGCACGCACACCCAGGATCACCGGTGCGTTCCACGGTGCGATGCCCAGCACCACGCCCGCCGGCTGGCGCAGGCCCATGGCCAGCGAGCCCGGCACGTCGGACGGAATCACCTCGCCGGCGATCTGTGTCGTCAGCGACGCCGCTTCGCGCAGCATGCCGGCGGCCAGCATCACGTTGAAGCCGGCCCACATGCCGGTGGCGCCGGTTTCGGCGGCCACGGCTTCGATGAACTTCGGTGTCTTGGCTTCCAGCGCGTCGGCCGCCTTCAGCAACAGCGCACGGCGTTCGCCGGGGCCGGTCTGGCTCCAGTTGCCGAAGGCTTCGGCAGCGGCATCGACGGCCGCCTTGGCATCGGCTTCGCTGGCGGCTGGCGCACGTGTGGCGACGCTGCCGTCCAGCGGGTTGCGGCGCTCGAAGGTGGCGCCCTTTTCAGCGCTGACGGCCAGGCCGTTGATCAGCATCTGCAGGTCGGACATGGTCGTGTTCTCCTTGGACGAAGACGGGGAAACAGTGCTGCCGGCACCCAGGTAGGCCTGGCGGATGACGCTGGAGCGGGCGAGCAGAAAAGCCGGGCCGCTGGCGACGAGGCGGCCACGTTCCAGCACATAGCCGCGGTCGGCCACGGCCAGCGCCTTCTTCACGTTCTGCTCGACCATCAGCACCGTGGTGCCGGCGTCGGCGATGCGGCGCACGATGGCCAGCAGCTCGTCGACCATCTTGGGCGCCAGGCCCAGCGAGGGTTCGTCCAGCATCAGCAGCCGCGGTGCGCTCATCATCGCGCGCGCCACCGCCACCATCTGCTGTTCGCCGCCGCTCATCGTGCCGGCCAGCTGCTGCGCACGCTGGGCGAGCTTCGGGAAGTCGGCAAAGGCCTGTTGCAGCCGGCGCGCGCGTTCTTCGGGCGGCAGCAGCCAGCCACCGAGTTCCAGGTTCTCGGTCACCGTCATCTGCGGGAACAGCTGCCGGCCCTCGGGCACCAGCACCAGGCCGCGGCGCACGATGTCGTGGGTCTTGTCGCCGCCGGCGATGGCCGTGCCGTCGAGCAGCAGCGAACCCTGGCGCGGGATCAGCCCCGAGATGGCCTTCAGCAGCGTGGTCTTGCCGGCGCCGTTGGGGCCGAGGATCACCGTCAGCCCGGGCCTGGCTTCGAGCGCCAGGTCGCGCAGCACGAGGAAGTTGCCGTAGCCGGCGGAGAGCCCGGCGATCTTCAGGTGGGCAGACTCGAAGTCGCGTTTCATGCAACGGCCTCCCCCATCTCGTCGCCCAGATAAGCCTCGATCACCTCGGCATTGCGCACCACTTCGGAAGGCAGGCCATCGGCGATCTTGCGGCCCTGGTGCAGCACCAGCACCCGTTCGACATGGCGCAGCAGCGTCGTCACCGCGTGTTCGATCCAGATCACCGTCAGGTCCAGCTCGTCGCGCAGGCGGCGGATCAGCTGGGCCATGGCCTCGACCTCGCTTTCGGTGAGGCCGGCCGCCACCTCGTCCAGCAGCAGCAGGCGCGGGCGTGTGGCCAGGGCCATGCCGATCTCCAGCAGCCGCTGCTGGCTGGGGGTGATGGCCGCTGCCGGCAAGGCCGCCTGCGCCGCCAGGCCGATGAGGTTCAGGATGCTGGCCACGTCTTTCAGCAACCACGCGCCCTGGCCGGCACCTTGCCGTGCACGGCCGGCGAACTGCAGGCCGAAGTCGATGTTGGCAGCCACCGTCAGCGCGGCGAACACACGCGGCGTCTGGAAGGTGCGGGCGATGCCCCGCTGCGCGTAGCGGTGCGGCGCCGCGCCGGTGAGGCGCTGGCCGCTGGCATAGAGGTCGCCGGCCGTCGGCGCCACCACACCCGACAAGGCATTGAAGAAGGTCGTCTTGCCAGCGCCGTTGGGGCCGATGATGCCGACCAGTTCCCCCGGTGCAAACGCGGCGCTGACACCGTCGACGGCCGTCAGCCCGCCGAAGCGCACGGTGACGCCGCGGGCTTCGAGCAAGGGGTGGCCGTTCATGGCCGCCTCCACAGCGGCCAGGTCTTCCAGCCGGCCGGCCAGCGCGCCGAGGCCAGCCCACCCGGCAGGTACAGCACACACAGGATCAGCAGCAGGCCCAGCGTCATCATGTAGACCTGGGGCGCCTGCAGGCGCAGCGTCTCGGCCAGCAGGCTGAAGACGACGGCGGCGATCAGCGGCCCCCACAGCGTGGCTGCGCCGCCGATCAGGGCGATCAGCACGGTCTGGAAGCCGATGAAGGGGTTGAACACGGTGTGCGGGTCGATGTAGGTCCAGCGCACGCTCATCGCGGCACCGGTGGCGCCGGCAAAGGCCGCGATCAGCGCGAAGCCTGCGATCTTCACCAGGCGGGTGTTCACGCCCAGCGTCTGCGCGCGCTGCTCGTCGGCGCCGATGCCGGCCATCGCCAGGCCGAAGCGGCTGCGGCGCACGGCGATGGAAACCGCAATCGCCGCCACCGCCAGCGCCAGCACCGTCAGGTACACGGTGTCGCGTTCGGGCACGACGGCCAGCACACGGCCGACGGTGCCGGTGACCTGCTTTTCCCAGTAGGTGATGGCGTGGCGGATCAACTCGGTCATGCCGAAGGTCAGCACGGCAAAGTAGGTGCCACGCAAGTGCAGCACGGCCGCACCCATCACCACGGCGACGATGGCGGCGATGCCGGCGCCCAGCGCGATGGCGGCGAACCAGCCGGCCGTCTCCAGCGACAGCGCGCTGGCGTAGGCGCCGATGCCGAAAAACGCCGAGGTCGCCAGCGACAGGTAACGCGTGCTGCCGCAGAACAGGCTCCAGCTGGTGGCCAGGGCCGTGTACATCAAGCAGGTCAGCGCCATCGAGACGGCGAAGTCGCTGCCATAGTGCGGCACCGCCAGCGCCCAGCCGGCGAGGGCAAAGAGGATCAGCGAGTCTCTGTTCATCATGTCGAACAATGCCGGCGGCGCAGCAAGCGGCCGCCGCGGAACCGGCTCTGCCGGGCCGCTGGCGGCGCCCCCTGGGGGGAGGCGGCCGCAGGCCGCTTCGGGGGGGTTGTCATTTCCGCGTGAACAAGCCGTTGGGCCGCCACAGCAGCACGGCGATGAAGATGCCGTAGGACAGCAGCGACTTCAGCGACGGATTCGTGAAGTGCATGCCCAGGGCTTCGATGACACCCAGGGCCAGGCCGCCGACCAGCGAACCGGTCATGCTGCCGAAGCCGCCGAGCGTGATGACGATCAGCGCCGTCACCGTGTAGGGCTCGCCCATCGAAGGCGAGACCGTGTAGGTCATGCTGAGCAGGCAGCCGGCCACGCCCGACAGGCCCAGGCCGATACCGAACATCAGCGGGTGCAGGCGTTCGGTGTCGATGCCGACCAGTTGCGCGCCGGTGGGCGACTGCATCAGCGCGCGCACGCCCTTGCCGTACAGCGTCTTGCGCAGCACGGCGATCAGCGCGCCGCTGATCGCCAGCGCCAGGAACAGCAGCAGCAGCTTGTTGGCGGCGAACTGCGCGCCGCCGACATGCACTGGCTCGGTCAGGTAGTCGTAGCCGCGCAGGTCGCCGCCCCACAGCGACTGCGCCAGGTTCTGCACCAGGAACATCAGGCCGAAGGCGACCATCAGGCCGCGTGCCTCGAACACGTCGAGATTCGGGCTGGTGCGTGTGAGCCGGCGGAACGTGAGCCGGTGCACGGCCACGCCCACGGCCATCAGCAGCGCAAAGCTCAGCGGCACCATCAGCAGCGGCGAGATGCCGAGCTGCGTCTGCGCCGTCCAGGTGAGAAAGGCGCCGAGCATCAGGAACTCGCCGTGGGCGATGTTCAGGATGCGCATCAGCCCGTACTGCAGGTTCAGGCCCAGCGCAACGAGCGCGTAGACGCCCCCGGTGATCAGACCGGAGGCGACCAGCTCAGCCCATGCGCCGAAGGTCATCGGCGCCCTCAGGCCCAGGCGGGCTTCACCGGCACCAGCGGCGCCGTGGCATTGGCCTTGGGCCAGACGACCTCGAACTCGCCTTTCTGCCACTGGCCCACGGTGCCCGGCGTGCCGACGTTCTCGCTGCCGTTGAACCTGATCTTGCCGAGAATGGTGTCGTGTGTGCCGCCGGCCACGAAGTCGCGGATGGCCTTCTTGTCCAGGCCCACCTTGCCGACGGCGCTGGTCAGGATCTCCAGCGCCGCCCAGGTGGCGCCGCTGGCCCAGCGGTCGGGTTCCTTCTGCGCGCCGAACTTCTTCACATGGGCGTCGAAGTAGGCCTTGGCGCCAGGGCTGGTCTTGCCGTTCCAGCTGCCCATGCCCAGCACGCCTTCGGCACCGGCCTGCATGACGTTGCGGTAGAGCTGGAACGCCGTGCCGACGCTGGCGTAGAAGAACTTCGGGTTGAAGCCGATTTCCTTGCTCTGGCGGCTGGCCAGGATGGTGTCCGGCGGATAGGTCAGGCCGACAAACACATCGGGGTTCTTGTCCTTCATCGAGCGCAGCACCGGGCCCAGGTCTTTCACGCCCAGCGGGTAGCTCTTGTCCTCGACGAGGCTGATGCCGCTGCCCTGCAGCGCCACCTTCAGCGCCGCATAGTTCTCCAGGCCGAACAAGTCGTCGACGTAGATCACGGCCGTGCTCTTGGCGCCGCTGGCCTTCAGCATGTCGACCAGCGCGTCCATCATCGGCTTGGGCTGCTGCAGCATCAGGAAGAAGTAGGGCAGCTTCATCTCGATGAGGCGGCGGCTCAGCGCCGTCGGCGCCAGGAAGGGGTAGCCGAAGCGGTTGGCCAGCGGGGCGACGGCGAAGTTGGCATTGCTGCCCCAGGGCGGCAGCACCAGGTCGACCTTGTCGCTGCCCATCAGCTTTTCGTAGGTACGCACGCAGGTTTCGATGTCGCTGCGGTCGTCGCTGCTGATCAGCTCGATCGGCCGCTTCGTGCCCTTGACGTTCAGGCCGCCGGCGGCGTTCTGCTGCTCGGCCCACAGCAGGTAGTTGGGTTCCTGGCTGACCTGGGCGCCGGTGGTCCAGGGGCCGGTGCGGGCCATCGCATAACCCACGCGCACCGGGGCGGCCTGGGCGCGGGTGACGGCGGGCAGGGCCAGGGTGGACGCGGCGGCAGCGGCGGCCTGCAGCACGGTGCGGCGGTTGCTCATCGGTTGTCTCCTCGAACGCGGTGGTCGACGCTGTGGTGCGCCTGGGCCGCCAGTGTCGCCAGGCCGCCGCCGCCGCGCTTTGCCGGCCATGCAAGGGCGGTTGACCATCCGTGCACGGCGGCTCCGGAGTTTCCCGGTGCGTGGGGCTTTGCCCAGCCGCTACCCTTGCCACCCCGTCCGAGCGCGTTTCCACACCATGGGCAGCCCTGCCAGCACGATGAGCACCGACCAGGTTGCGCCGTCAGAACGCGCAGGCTTTTGGTCGGACTGGATCGACCGCCTGTTCCATGGACTGAAGTCCGACCTCTACGGCGATGGCGAGTTTGACGGCCGCATCGCCACCGTGCATGCCGGCGACGTGGTGCTGACGCGGCTGGAAGCCAACCGCCACCGTGTGATGCGTTCGGCGCAGTTGGTGCGAGCCTCCGAAGAGGGGTACCTGAAGATCGTCGCACCCTGGGTCGGCTGCGCCGGCGTCGAGCAAAAGGGCCGCGAGGCCTGGGTCACACCCGACCAGTGGAGCATCTACGACACCACGGATGCCTATGCCGTGGCCAACCCGGTGCGCTGCGAGCACCTGATCGTCATGGTGCCCAAGCGCCGCCTGGCCGAACGCGGCCTGGCGCTGGACCCGTTGATGGCGCGCCGCCTGGGCGGCAGCGGCGGCGTTGCGCGCATGGCGCTGGAAACCATGCGCAGCGCCTACCGCGAGCTGCCGGGCATGAGCGAACCGGCGGCGCGTGGTGTCGGCGACGCCATCACGCAGTTTGTGCACCTGGCGATGCTGGACCTGGCAGGCATCGGCACCGCGGTGACGCAGCGCGAGGCGCTGCGCGAGCGCATCAAGCAGCATGTCACCGAACACCTGGGCGACTCCGGGCTGACGGTGGACGCCATCGCGCGGGCGCTGAACTGCAGCCGGCGCCAGCTCTACAACGCCTTCAGCGAAGAACCCGACGGCGTGGCCGGCTACATCCTGGCGCGGCGGCTGGAAGCCTGCCGCCGCACCTTCGACGACCGCGCGCACGACCACCGCTCGATCACCGACATCGCCATCGGTTTCGGCTTCCAGAACATGGCGCACTTCAGCCGCGTGTTCCGCGCCCACCTGGGCCTGCCGCCCAGCGACTACCGCCGCGCAGCGGCGGATTGAGCCAAGCCGCGCTCAGGCGCCGGCGGCCAGCGTGAAGCCCACGCGGGTGACGCCGCCCTGGCT
>JBASTF010000760.1:0-1644 GCA_049274755.1 Rubrivivax sp.
GGCGGCGGCAGGCCAGCGGCGCGCAGCGCCTGCAGGTTGCGATGGCCCGCGGCGCGGGCGATCAGGTTCAGCAACTCGACATGGCCGGGCGGTTCGGCGCTGGGGCGGCTTTTCAGGCCCTGGCCCAGTGCACGTGCAAAGGCCGAGAGGTCGGGAGCCACGAAGGGCAGGGATTCACGGGACGTCGACATGGCATTTCCTCGCTGGAGGCTGCGCCTTGCCCTGGCGGACCAGGGCTTTCGGGGGTCGCCGACTTGCCGGTGGCGCAGCGCTCGCAGGGAGTGAACGCGTCCGCAAACCGAAGGGGAAGTGGCAGGTTTAGCTCGCGGGAAGGCCCGCGCGGCGACGCCTGGGTGAACTGCCGACCAGGCTGGAGTGTAACGCCTGGCGCGACCCGTTTCGGGAAAACCCGGATTCGGGTTAGAATGCGCGCTGCGGCGTCGTCGTGACGCCCATCGTTCATCCCCTCTGACCTTGTCGATGTCCCGCATGTGGACATGTTGTTTCGGTTGGCGGTGATGCCGTCGCCCAGTTTTGGCGCGACTCCACTGTTCTCCCGAAAGACCATCGATGAGTTTCGATTCTCTGGGCCTGCACGAGGCCCTGACCCGCGCTGTTGCCGACGCCGGCTACACCCAAGCCACCGAAGTCCAAGGCCGCGCCATTCCGCCGGCCCTGGAAGGCCGCGACCTGATGGTCAGCAGCAGCACCGGCAGCGGCAAGACCGCCAGCTTCGTGCTGCCGGCGCTGATGAAGGTGCTCGCCGCGCGCGGCGACAGCAAGCGCCGCGAAAAAGGCATTGTGCAGGGCCCGCGCATCGTCGTGCTGACGCCGACACGCGAACTGGCGATGCAGGTCGCCAAGGCCGTCTACGACTATGGCCGCCACATCCAGGGCCTGCGTGTGGCCAGCATCGTCGGCGGTGTGCCCTATGGTGCGCAACTGAAGGCGCTGCGTGGTCCGCTGGACGTGCTGATCGCCACCCCGGGCCGCCTGATCGACCACATGGAGTCGGGCAAGGCCATCCTCGCCAACGTCGAGATGCTGGTGCTGGACGAAGCCGACCGCATGCTGGACATGGGTTTCATCGAACCCATCCACCACATCGCCGCCGCCACGCCTGCCAGCCGCCAGACGGTGATGTACAGCGCCACCTTCGCCGGCCATGTCGGCCGCCTGGCCGAAGAACTGCTGCGTGAGCCGCAGCGCATCGACGTGGCCTCGCACACCGAGGCTCACGCCGACATCGAACAACGCCTGCACTGGGCCGACGACCTGACGCACAAGAACGCGCTGCTGGACCACATCCTGACGACCAAGGAGGTCGAGCAGGCCGTGGTCTTCACCAGCACGCAGCGCGACGCCGACTGGCTGGCCGACCGCCTGGCCGACATGGGCCACCACGTGGCCTCGCTGCACGGCGGCCACCCGCAAGGCCGGCGCACGCGGGTGCTGCAAGGCCTGCGCAACCAGCACCTGAAGATCCTTGTCGCCACCGACGTGGCAGCACGTGGCATCGACGTGCCGACGATCAGCCACGTCATCAACTACGGCCTGCCGATGAAGGCCGAGGACTACGTGCACCGCATCGGCCGCACCGGCCGTGCCGGGCGTTCGGGCCTGGCGGTGACGCTGGCCGAGCGC
>JBASTF010000761.1:0-3271 GCA_049274755.1 Rubrivivax sp.
CTGCCAGCCACGCAGGCGGCGCCGACCTCGAATGCGACATGCTGGTGCTGGGCGCCGGCCCCGGCGGCTACTCGGCGGCCTTCCGCGCGGCCGACCTCGGCATGAAGACCGTGCTCGTCGAGCGCCATGCCACGCTGGGCGGTGTCTGCCTGAACGTGGGCTGCATCCCGAGCAAGGCGCTGCTGCACGTGGCCGCGGTGATGGACGAGGTGAGCCACTTCGCCGACCTGGGCGTGAGCTTCGGCAAGCCCGAGATCGACCTCTCCAAGCTGCTGGCGCACAAGAACAAGGTCATCGGCAAGCTCACCGGCGGCCTGACGGCGATGGCCAAGATGCGCAAGGTGACGGTGGTGCAGGGTGTGGGCGAGTTCGCCGACCCCTTCCACCTGAAGGTGCTGGCGGCCGACGGCAAGACGCAGACCATCCGCTTCAAGAACGCCATCATCGCGGCCGGCTCCGAGGCCGTGAAGCTGCCCTTCCTGCCCAAGGACGACCCGCGCATCGTCACCAGCACCGGCGCGCTGGAACTGCGGCAGCAGCCCAAGCGCATGCTGGTCATCGGCGGCGGCATCATCGGTCTGGAGATGGGCACGGTGTATTCGACGCTGGGCGCGCGGCTGGACGTCGTCGAGATGCTCGACGGGCTGATGCAGGGCGCCGACCGCGACCTCGTGAAGGTCTGGCAGAAGATGAACGCCAAGCGCTTCGACAAGCTGATGCTGAAGACGAAGACGGTGGCCGCCGAAGCCACGGCCGACGGCATCCGCGTGTTGTTCGAGGGCCTGGACGGCACGAAGAGCGACGGTGTCTACGACCTGGTGCTGCAGGCCGTGGGCCGCACGCCGAACGGCAAGAAGATCGCGGCCGAGAAGGCCGGCGTCATCGTCGGCGAGCGCGGCTTCATTCCGGTGGACGTGCAGATGCGCACCAACGTGCCGCACATCTTCGCCATCGGCGACATCGTCGGCCAGCCGATGCTGGCGCACAAGGCCACGCACGAAGGCCATGTGGCGGCCGAAGTCGCGGCTGGCGACACGAAGGCGCAGTTCGATGCCCGTGTGATTCCCAGCGTCGCCTACACCGACCCCGAGGTTGCCTGGGTGGGCCTGACCGAGGACGAGGCCAAGGCCAAGGGCATCGCGGTGAAGAAGGGGCTGTTCCCGTGGAACGCTTCGGGCCGCGCCATCGCCAACGGCCGCGACGAAGGGTTCACGAAGCTGCTGTTCGATGCCGAGAGCCACCGCATCCTGGGCGGCGGCATCGTCGGCACCCATGCCGGCGACATGATCGGCGAGATTGCGCTGGCCATCGAGATGGGCGCCGACGAGGTGGACATCGGCAAGACCATCCACCCGCACCCGACGCTGGGCGAAAGCATCGGCCTGGCGGCCGAAGCCGCACACGGCAGTTGCACCGACCTGCCGCCGGCGCGCAAGTAGGGTCGCAGCCTCAGCCGACGCGGCGCTCGCGCCCGGCCCAGAACGGCTCGCGCACCAGCTTGCGCGAGAGCTTGCCGTTCGGGTTGCGCGGCAGCTCGGCGACAAAGTCCACCGAGCGCGGCTTCTTGAAGTCGGCCAGCAGTTCCTTGCAGTGGCGCACGAGTTCGGCCTCGTTCGCCTGCTGCCCGGGCCGCAGCACGACGACGGCCTTCACCGTTTCGCCCCAGGTGTCGTCGGGCACGCCGACGACGCAGGCCTCGTAGACCGCCGGGTGGCGGTACAGCGCCTGTTCGATCTCGGTCGGGTAGATGTTGAAGCCGCCGGAGATGATCATCTCCTTGCTGCGGTCGACGATGGTGACGAACCCCTCGTCGTCGACCTTGGCCAGGTCGCCGGTCTTCAACCAGCCCTCGGCGTTGAAGGCCTGGGCGCTGAGCTCGGGCTCCTTCCAGTAGCCGGCGAAGACGTCGGGGCCGCGCACGAGGATCTCGCCGACCTCGTCGCCGCGCACCGCTTCGCCGCGTTCGTTGGCCACCAGCACCTGCGATTCGCCGATCGGCCGCCCGCACGAGGCCAGCCGCTCCGGCACCTCGCGCAGCGCACGTTCGTGTTCGGCGGTGCCGAAGAGGATGAGGCCGCCGGTGGTCTCGCCGCCGCCGTAGCCCTGCGACAGCACCGGCCCCAGCGTCTCCCAGGCCTCGCGGATGCGCGCCGGCGCCATCGGCGCGCCGCCGTAGGCGATCTGCTTCAGGCTGCTGCGGTCGTGGCCCTGCACGCCCGGGTGCGTGGCGAGCCGGTTCAGCATCGTCGGCACCATGAAGGTGTAGCTGACGCGCCAGCGTTCGATGGCGGCGAGCAGCGCATCGGGGTCGAAGCGGTCCTGGATCAGCAGCGCGCCGCCCTGGTACAGAAAGGGCTGCATGAACATGCCGCTGGCATGTGTCAGCGGCCCGCTGAGCGCGAGCACGTCGCCGGGGCCGACACGCATGCGGTGCATCGCCACCTTGCGCAGGTGCGACATGCGGTTGCCCACCGTCTGCATCGCCGCCTTCAGCTTGCCGGTGGAGCCCGAGGTGTAGTGCAGCACCGCGAGGTCGTCGCTCTGCATCTCGACGTCGGGGCTGCGGTCGCTGGCGCGCGCCAGCAGGTCTTCGTAGCCCTGCCAGCCGGGCACGCCGCTGCCGCAGGCGACGAAGTGCGGCACGTCGATCGTGCCGAGCAAGGCCTGCACGCTGTCGACGTGCGAGTCGCCGACGATGAAGACCCGCGGCTCGCCGTTGACGATGACGTCGCTGACCTCGGCCGGCGCCAGCCGCGCGTTCAGCGGCATCTTCACGAGCCCGGCCTTGTACAGCGCACATTCGATCTCGACGATCTCGGGCCGGTTCGACATCTGGAACGCGACGCGGTCGCCCTTGCGCAGGCCCAGGCCCAGCAGTGCGTTGGCCAGCCGGCTGGAGCGGCGGTCGAGCTCGCGGAAGCTCGTCACGCGGTCTTCGAAGATCACCGCCGGCAGGTCGCCGTGGTACTGCGCGTTGCGGGTGATGAAGCGGCCCTGGTTCATGCGTGGTCCTCGTCGTTCGATGCCGGGCATGCTAGGAGCGGCACGGGCCGCCGGCGATTCGCAAGCCGGCGCAGGCGATGCCGCGGCGTTATCGGCAGCGCATCATTCCGGGCCGTTATCGGGGCGCGCTGCGCCGCTATCGGCAGCGGCACCGCCAGCGCGGACACTGGCCGCACAGAACTTCGAACGGAGACAGACGCCGTGATGCAGCTTCCGATCTCGCGCCGCCGCTGGCTGGCCCTTGCCGCCGGCGCCGCGGCCTTGCCGC
>JBASTF010000762.1:0-3258 GCA_049274755.1 Rubrivivax sp.
CACCTGGGCGGCGCGGAAGCTGTTGTCGTCGATGCGACCGCCTTCGAAGAAGCGCAGCGACAGGCTGACGCAGCCGACGGCAAACGACTCCGCGGCCAGCGGCACACGGCCCTGGCCCAGGATCAGCTCGGTGGAACGGCCGCCGATGTCGACGACCAGCCGCGGTTCGTCCGAGGGCTGCAGGTGGGCGACGCCGGCATAGATCAGCCGCGCTTCCTCGCGCCCGGAGATCACCTCGATCGGCTGGCCCAGCGCAGCCTGGGCGCGCAGCAGGAAGGCGTCGCGGTTTTTCGCTTCGCGCAGCGTCTGCGTGGCCACGGCCCGCACCCGCGACGGCGCAAAGCCCTGCAGCCGCGTCGCGAAGCGGCGCAGGCAGGCCAGGCCACGCTCGATGGCTTCTTCGCCGAGCAGGCCGTCGGCGTCGAGCCCGGCGCCCAGGCGCACGGTCTCTTTCAGGTAGTCGATGCGGCGGTAGCGGCCTTGGTGGAGGGAGCCCAGTTCCAGCCGGAAGCTGTTGGAGCCCATGTCGACGGCGGCCAGCGGGCCGTCTTGCTGCGTGATCTGCTGCGTGGTGTCCGGCATGCAGCGATTGTGCAAGACCGCAGCGGCCGCGGGCTCGCCGCGCCGTTCCTACAATCGGCGCCTCTTCAAACCCTGCCAGGAGTGGATCACATGCTCGAGCAAGAACTCGATTCCTTGGTGCCGCGCCGCGACTTCAACCGCCGCGCCTTCGTGCGTGCCTCGGTCGGCAGCGGCTTCGCCGCCGCGGTGCTGCCGGTGACGGCGCAGACGGTGGTGAAGACCGACAGCAACGGCCTGGTCGCCGGCGAGGTGACGATTCCGGTCGGCGACTTCAAGATGCCGGCCTACCGCGCGGCGCCGGCCGGCAGGAGCAACCCGCCGGTGGTCCTGGTGGTCAGCGAGATCTTCGGTGTGCACGAGCACATCGCCGACGTGGCGCGGCGCCTCGCCAAGCAGGGCTACATGGCCATCGCGCCCGAGCTCTTTGTGCGCCACGGCGATGCCGGCAGTTACGGCGAGATCGCCAAGCTGGTCGCCGAGGTCGTCAACAAGGCGGCCGACGCCCAGGTCAACGGCGACCTCGACGCCTGCGTCGCCTGGGCCAAGGCCCAGGGCGCCGACACCACCAAGCTCGGCATCACCGGCTTCTGCTGGGGCGGGCGTGTCACCTGGGCCTATGCCGCGCACAACCCGGCGCTGAAGGCCGGTGTGGCCTGGTACGGGCCGGTGGCGCGGGCTTATGCACCGGGCGACAAGCCGGTGCTGGAAGCGGCGGCACGCATCAAGGCGCCGATGCTGGGCCTGTACGGCGCTGCCGACGGCGGCATTCCGAACGACACGGTGGAGAAGATGCGCGAGGCGCTGAAGGCCGCCGGCAACACGAAGTCGGAGATCGTGCTCTACCCGGACACGCCGCACGCCTTCCACGCCGACTACCGCGCCACCTACCGCAAGGAAGCAGCCGAGGACGGCTGGAAACGCGCGCTGGCCTGGTTCAAGGCCAACGGGGTGGCTTGACAGCGTTGCTAGGCTGGTCGAAAGGCCGGCCTGCCGCCGGCTGCAGCACCGTTCCATGACCCTGCTCTACATCGTGTTCGCCACCCTGGCCGGTGGTGTGCTCTCCGTCGTCATCGCCGCGTCGCTGACCGTGACGCTGCTGGCCCGTGTCGTCAAGCACCTGGTCAGCCTGTCGGCCGGCGTGCTGCTGGGCACGGCGCTGCTGCATGTGCTGCCCGAGGCGTTTGAGGGCGGCAGCGAGCCGCACGCGCTGTTCGTCACGCTGCTGGCCGGGCTGATGTTCTTCTTCCTGCTGGAAAAGGCCGAGCTCTACCGCCACAGCCACCACCACGAAGGCGACGACCCGCACCACCACCACCACCACGGTTTCGACGCCGAACAGGCCGGGCGCGGCGGCTGGGGTGTGCTGGTGGGCGACAGCATCCACAACTTCTGCGACGGCATCATCATCGCCGCCGCCTTCCTGGCGGATACGACGCTGGGCGTGGTGACGGCCGCGGCCATCGTCGCGCACGAGATTCCGCAGGAGGTGGGTGACTACATCGTGCTGCTGAACGCCGGGCTGTCGCGCACCCGCGCCCTGGTCTACAACGGCATCTCGGGCCTGGCCTCGGTGGTCGGCGGGGTGCTCGGCTACTTCGTCGTCGCACCCTGGCAGGCACTGTTCCCCTACCTGCTGGTGGCGGCCTCGAGCAGCTTCATCTACGTGGCCGTGGCCGACCTGCTGCCGCAGCTGCAGCGCCGGCTGTCGCTGCGCGACACCGTCTCGCAGCTGCTGTGGCTGGGCGCCGGCTTGCTGATCGTCGTCGCTGCCCGCGGCGCCCTGCATTCACACTGAAGCCTGCGCCGTCAGCGCACCACCAGCACCGGCAGCGTGGTATGGATCAGCACACGCTGCGTCTCGCTGCCCAGCAGCAGCGCGCTGATGCCGCGGCGGCCGTGTGAGGCCATCACGATGAGGTCGCAGGCCTGTTCCTTGGCATGGTCGATGATGGCTTCCCAGGGGTGCAGGGCTTCCACCGTGTGGCCCTGCACCGGGATGCCGGCGGCCACCGCGGTGTCGACCGCGGCCTTCACGCGCCCGGCGGCGATGCGTTCCTGCGCGTCGTAGAACTCCTGCGGCGGCACCGGCTGCATCTCGGAGATGGCGCTGTACGGGAAGGGCTCCTTCACCGCGATGGTGAGCAGTTCACCACCCGACTGCCGCGCCAGGCCGATGGCCGTCTGCAGCGCCTTGTCGGTGATCTCCGAGCCGTCGGTGGGGACGAGGATGCGCTTGTACATGGTGATCTCCTGGGCTGGGGACGTGGGCACAGTGTGCGCCCGCCACGGCCAAAAATGTCACAGCCTGCGACAGGCGCGGCTTGCGCTGCGTCAACCGCGTGCGATGGGCCGCGCCGGGTCGCTGCACCACTCGCTCCACGAGCCCGGGTACAGCGCCGCGCCTTCGAGACCGGCATGGGCCATCGCCAGCAGGTTGTGGCAGGCGGTGACGCCGCTGCCGCACTGGTGCACGACATCGCCCGGCGGCGTGCCGAAGGCGTCGAACTCGGCGCGCAGCTGGGCTGCCGGCTTGAAGCGGCCGTCGCTGCCCAGGTTGTCCTTGAAAAACCGCAGCGTGGCGCCGGGAATGTGGCCGGCCACCGGGTCCAGCGGTTCGGTTTCGCCGCGGAAGCGTTCGCCGGCCCGTGCGTCGAGCACACGCACGCGGCCCAGCTG
>JBASTF010000763.1:0-6784 GCA_049274755.1 Rubrivivax sp.
GCTTCGTACAGCGCCGGCGCCAGGTAGACACCGCGGTCCAGCATGCCGTGGAAGAAGCGGTTGAAACGCTCCTTGTCGGTGGCCATCACGACCCCGTAGTTCTGCGGCAGGGTGTCGGCGAAGAAAAAGCCGAACATGCCGCCTTCGCTGTCGCCGACCAGCGGCACGCCGGCGCTGCGTGCGGCGCCGACCAGGCCTTCCACCAGCGCAGCTGTTTTCGCCGACAGCGCTTCGAAGAAGCCGGGTTTGCCGATTTCGCGCAGCGTCGCAAGCCCGCAGGCCGTGGCCACCGGGTTGCCGCTCAGCGTGCCGGCCTGGTAGACCGGGCCCAGCGGCGCCAGCTGGGCCATCACGTCCTTCGTACCGCCGAAGGCCGCCAGCGGCATGCCGCCGCCGATGACCTTGCCGAACACGCTCATGTCGGGCTTGAAGCCGGGAATGAGCCTGGCGTAGACACTTTGTGCGCCGCCCAGCGCGACGCGGAAACCCGTCATCACCTCGTCGAACACCAGCAGCGCGCCGTGCTGCGTGCACAGCGCGCGCAGCCGGGTCATGAACGGCAGGCTGGCGCGCACGAAGTTCATGTTGCCGGCGATGGGCTCGATCATCACGCAGGCGATGTCGCGGCCTTGTTCGGCAAAGGCCTGCTCCAGCTGGGCGACGTTGTTGTATTCCAGCACCAGCGTGTGCTGCACCACTTCCGGCGGCACGCCGGCGCTGGTGGGGTGGCCGAAGGTCGCCAGGCCCGAACCGGCTTTCACCAGCAGCGCGTCGGCGTGGCCGTGGTAACAGCCCTCGAACTTGATGATCTTGCTGCGGCCGGTGGCGCCACGCGCCAGGCGCAGCGCGCTCATGCCGGCTTCGGTGCCGCTGCTGACCAGGCGCAGCTGCTCCACCGTCGGCACCAGGCCGATGATGGCTTCGGCGAGTTCGATCTCGCGTTCGGTCGGTGCGCCGAAGCTGAAGCCTTCGGCGGCGGCCTTCTGCACCGCGTCCAGCACGGCCGGGTGGCCGTGGCCCAGGATCATCGGGCCCCAGGAACCGATGTAGTCGATGTACTGCCGGCCTTCGGCGTCCCACATGTAGGGCCCTTGCGCGCGCTGGATGAAACGCGGTGTGCCGCCGACGGCACGGAAGGCACGCACCGGCGAGTTGACGCCGCCGGGGATGACACGCTGCGCGCGTTCGAAGAGTTCCTGGTTAGTGGACACGGCGCGGCGCTCCTCCCTGCGGCTTGTTCTCGTCGTCGAAACCGCTGTCGGGTTCCTCGGGGCCGGCTTCGGGGTCACCTTCCTCGGCTGGTGGCAAGGCCCAGAAGAAGCGGTCGGGCACGATGTTGCCCATGCCGGGGCGGAAGCCCGCGTCCAGGCTCTGGTCCAGGAACGACAGCGCTTCGCCGACGGCGGCCTGCAGCTCGCTGCCGGCCGCCAGCAAGGCGGCCAGCGCTGCCGACAGCGTGTCGCCGGCGCCGACGAAGGAGGTGTCGAAACGCTCGAACTTTTCGCCGGTGAGCGCGCCCTGCGGCGACGCCAGCACGTTGTCGATGTACTGCTCGGGGCCCTTGCTGGCCAGCATCACGCCGGTGACGAGCACGTAGCGTGTGCCGTGTTCGCCGGCGGCCACGGCCAGTTCACGCGCCGATGGCGGGCGTTCGCTGTCCCATTCCGGCAACAGAAAGTCCTGCAGCGTCTTGTGGCTGCCGACCAGCACTTCGGTGGCCGGCAGGATCAGCTCGCGGTAAGCGTCGAGGTAACTCTGCTGCTTTTCTTCGTCCAGCCAGGCCAGGCTGGGCATGTAGGCCACCAGCGGCACGTCGGCATAGTCGGACAGCACCTCGGCGACGGCGCTGACGGTTTCCGCGGTGCCGAGGAAACCGACCTTCCAGCCGGCAATCGTGACGTCTTCGAGGATGGTGCGCGCCTGCTCGACGACGGTGTCGTCGTCGAGGTCGTGGTGGTCGAAGACCTCGGCGGTGTCGCGCATGACGATGGAGGTGACGACGGGCAGCGCGTGCGCGCCCATCGCGGCGATCGTCGCCACGTCGCCGGCCACGCCGCCGGCGCCGCTGGGGTCGCTGGCGTTGAAGCTCAGCACGCAGGCCGGCGCCGGGGGTTCCAGCGCCGGATCCTGGGGCTCCGTGGCCGGGTGGGATTCGGGGGTCATCGGTGGGGCCTGGTAACCGCAAGCCCGGCGGCGGGGTGCTGCTGCCGGACTTCTAGCGGAATCTGAGGAATGGTGTGTATGTCCTCACAAATCCTTGAGTTTTCGCGGATATGCGCGGCTAGAATCGTT
Organism: Rubrivivax sp.; assembly: GCA_049274755.1. GTDB lineage: Bacteria > Pseudomonadota > Gammaproteobacteria > Burkholderiales > Burkholderiaceae_C > Rubrivivax. Next base: position 2,293 of record JBASTF010000763.1, read on the forward strand.
GACCATTGTAGTGAGTGACCGCCCCAACGTGAGCCAAAGCCGAACCTGGATGTGCCTGATTTGCGGCTGGATCTACGACGAAGCCACCGGAGACCCGGAGCATGGCATTGCCCCGGGCACGGCCTGGGCCGATGTGTCGATGAACTGGACCTGCCCGGAGTGCGGCGCACGCAAGGAAGATTTCGAGATGGTCGAGATCTGAAGCCCGCCGTGGCTTCGTGGCTGGGCAAGGAGGAGTGCCGAAGGTGAGCTCAGACGTTCCCGCTGCCGCGCCTGCCGGCGCCAAGGTGCTGGTCATCGACGACAGCAACACGATCCGCCGCAGCGCCGAGATCTTTCTGCGCCAGGGTGGGCACGAGGTCGTGCTGGCCGAAGACGGCTTCGACGCGCTGGCCAAGGTCAACGACCACGACCCCGAGCTGATCTTCTGCGACATCCTGATGCCGCGGCTGGACGGCTACCAGACCTGCGCCATCATCAAGCGCAACCCCCGTTTCGCCCATGTGCCGGTGATCATGCTGTCATCCAAGGACGGGCTGTTCGACAAGGCACGGGGCCGCATGGTGGGCTCGGAAGAGTACCTGACCAAACCTTTCACCAAAGAGCAGCTGCTGCGCGCGGTAGAGTCGTTCCGCCGCGTGCCGGGCTGATGATGCGGGTCCCGTTGCGCCGCGGCGCTCGTTTTGCTCTCTAGGACGGATCGCATGGCCATCCAGAACATCCTGGTTGTCGACGACTCGAAGACCGAACTGCACTACCTCTCCGACCTGCTGGGCAAGCGCGGCTACACCGTGCGCACCGCGGAGAACGGCGAGGAGGCGCTGCGCCGCCTGGCCGAGGAGAAGGCCGACCTCATCCTGATGGACGTGGTGATGCCGGGGCAGAACGGCTTCCAGCTGACACGCACGATCACACGCGACCCGCGCTGGGTCGGCGTGCCGGTGATCATGTGCACCAGCAAGAACCAGGAAACCGACAAGGTCTGGGGCATGCGGCAGGGCGCACGCGACTACATCGTGAAGCCCGTCAACGCCGAAGAGCTGCTGGCCAAGATCAAGGCCTTCGACTGAGCAATGGCCAACCGCGAAGCCCTCCGCGAACTCCAGAGCCGCCTCGCGCAAAGGCTGCAGGCCGCGCGCACCGAAGCCCGCAGCATCGCCTGGCTGGCGGTGGAGTGCGCCGGACAGGGCATGCTGGTGTCGCTGCCCACGGCCGGCGAGATCTTTCCGCTGGGCACGCTGCTGCCGGTGCCGCACACGCAGCCCTGGTTCGCCGGTGTCGCCAACCTGCGCGGCGGCCTGCACGGCGTCGTCGACCTGGCGGCCTTCCTGGGCCTGCGGCCCACGCTGTCGGCCAGCGACGCGGTGCGTGAACACGCGCAGCTGCTGGCGCTGAATGCCAACCTGGGCAGCCATTGCGCGCTGCTCATCGAAAAGCTGGCCGGCCTGCGCAGTGCCGAGCAGCTGAGCCCCGAACCGCCCGACGACGGGCCGCGGCCGGCCTTTGCCGGCGCACGCTGGCGCGACGCCGAGGGCCGTGTCTGGCAGGAGATCGACCTGCAGGCGCTGGCACTGAACGACCAGTTCCTGGGCATCGCGCAATGAGCGTGCGGCCCGCCGCGGTCATCGATGGTTTGAATCGCTGGAAGACGAGGACGACATGAGCTTGCTGGACAGGATGAAGGGCTTGGCCCGCGGGAAACAGGGCGCGGCGCAGGACGCGCAGGCCAACCCCTACGACGAGCTCGACCTGACGCTGAACCCGATGGAGGCCACCGTGCGCCTGGGACCGGGCACGGTGCCGGCCGAGGTGCCGGGCAGCCGTTCGGGCGGCGCCGACTCGTCCATCATCTCTGAGGCCGCGCCGTCGGAGCTGGCGGCCGAATACAGCGAAACACGCATGCCGGCCGAGATGGAAGACGCACTCGCCGGCGGCGGCACCGGCTTGCCGGTGATCGGCCAGTGGCCGGTGGCACGCCAGCAGCGGCTGCTGCTGTCGCTGTTCGGCGGTGGCCTTGCACTGCTTGTCATCGTCGGTATCTCGGCGGTGGTCTCCAGCAACCGCAGTGCGGCCCAGGTGGGCGCGGCCGGCCAGGCGCAGACGCAGTCGCAGCGGCTCGCGAAGTCGGTCTCGCAGGCCTTGCTCGGCAACCAGGCGGCCTTCCCGGAAGTGAAGGAAAGCGCCGAGGTGCTGGCCAGGAACGTGCGGGGCCTGAAAAACGGCGACGGCGATGTGCCGGCAGCGCCCGGCGGCCTGCAGGAGCAGGTCGACAAGCTGCTGCCCGCGGTCGACCGCGCCGAGAAGAGCGCAGGCCTGGTGCTGGGCCAGCAGAAGACGCTGACCCAGGTGGGCCAGGCGCTGCGCACGATCAACCGCCAGTCGGCCGACCTGCTGGAGACCGCCGAGACCGTCTCGTCGCTGAAGCTGCAGGGCGGCGCCTCGGCGGCCGAGCTGTCCGCCGTCGGCCAGCTGGTGATGCTGACGCAGCGCATCGGCAAGAGCGCCAACGAGTTCCAGACCACGGAAAGCGTCAGCGCCGAAGCCGTGTTCCTGCTCGGCAAGGACCTGAACTCGTTCCGCGAGATCGCCGAAGGCCTGATCAACGGCAACCCCGAGCTGCGCCTGCCCGGCACCAAGGACGCGCAGGTGAAGGAACGCCTGCAGCAGCTGCTGAAGCAGTACGAAGAGACACGCACGCAGGCCAGCGCCATCCTGGGCAACCTGCAGGGCCTGGTGTCGGCGCGTGAAGCGCAGACCGTCATCGTCAACGACTCCGAGCCGCTGCGCCGCGGTCTCGACGAACTGCAGGGCGAACTCGCCGGCGGCGGCGGCCTGCGCTGGGGCACGGTGCTGCCCGGCCTGCTGGCCCTGCTGGCCCTGGTGGCCGGCGGTTTCGGGCTGCTGCGGCTGTTCGTGATCGCGCAGACCACACGGGCCCGCCAGGCCGACACGCAGCGCCAGGAAGCCGAGCGCCAGGAGCAGGAAGCCAAACGTGTGAACGACGCCAACCAGGCGGCCATTCTGCGTTTGATGAACGAACTGCAGACGGTGGCCGAAGGCGACCTGACGCAGCAGGCCACGGTGACGGAAGACATCACCGGCGCCATCGCCGACTCGGTGAACTACACCGTGGAGGAACTGCGCTCGCTGGTGTCGCAGGTGCAGAACACGGTGGCCCGCGTGACCGAGACGACGCAGCAGGTGGAGCAGACCTCGACCGAACTGCTGGCGGCGTCCACCGAGCAGCTGCGCGAGATCCGCGACACCGGCGAATCGGTGCTGCAGATGGCCGGCCGCATCAACGACGTGTCGGCGCAGGCGCAGCAGACGGCCGAGGTGGCGCGGCAATCGCTGCAGGCCGCCGAAACCGGCCTGCAGGCGGTGCAGAACACCATCGGCGGCATGAACTCCATCCGCGACCAGATCCAGGAAACCTCCAAGCGCATCAAGCGCCTGGGCGAAAGCTCGCAGGAGATCGGCGAAATCACCGAGCTGATCTCCGACATCACCGAGCAGACCAACGTGCTGGCACTGAACGCCGCCATCCAGGCGGCGAGCGCCGGTGAAGCAGGGCGCGGCTTCTCGGTGGTGGCCGAAGAAGTGCAGCGGCTGGCCGAACGCTCGGGCGACGCCACGCGGCAGATTGCAGCCATCGTGCGCACCATCCAGACCGACACCCAGGACGCGGTGGCCGCCATGGAGCGCAGCACGCAGGGTGTGGTCGAAGGGGCGCGGCTGTCCGACGCCGCCGGTACCGCGCTGGGCGACATCGACCGCGTCACGCGGCAGCTGTCGGACCTGATTGCGCAGATCTCGTCGCAGGCCTTGCGCGAAGCCGATTCGGCCAACGTCGTGGCCGCCAACATCCAGCACATCTTCGCGGTGACCGAGCAGACCGGCGAGGGCACACGCTCGACGGCACAGATGGTGCGTGAGCTGTCGCGCACCGCCGAGGAGCTGAAGGCCTCGGTGGCGCGTTTCAAGGTCGCCTGAACCCCCGACGAAGAAGGACTCAGCGATGGACGCCCAGAGCCCCAGCCAGCCCGGCGACGACCTCAGTGCGCTGGCCTGGGTGCACGGCGAACTGCGCAAGTCGCTGGAGACGGCGCACAAGGCGCTGCGCCGCTACCTGAAGGAATCCGAGGCGCTGGGCGATTCCGACGTCGACGCCGTCGACCCCGCGGTGCTGCGCACGGCGCGTGTGCAGATCCACCAGGGGGTCGGTGCGCTCGAGCTCGTGGGCCTGCCGGCACCGGCCCAGGTGCTGCGCGCCAGCGAAGCCGCTGTGCAGCGCATGGCGGCCAAGCCGGCCATCGTCGACATGGCCGCCGTCGAGGTCGTCGAGAAGGCCTCGTTTGCGCTGCTCGACTATCTGTCGCGGCTGCTCGCCGGCAAGGCCTTGCCGCCGGTGGCGCTGTTCCCGCAGTACCGCGACGTGCAGAAGCTGGCCGGTGCCGACCGTGTGCACCCGGCCGACCTGTGGACGCAGGAC
>JBASTF010000764.1:0-2403 GCA_049274755.1 Rubrivivax sp.
ATGTTGAACGCGGTCTTCAGGTCGCCGCCCTGCAGCGCCGTGGCGGCCTCGTGCATCGCTTCGCTGATGCCCGGCGTCGCCAGTGCCGCGGCGTGGCGCAGGTAGTAGTCGTGTGTCGTGCATTCGAGCCAGCCGCCGTGCAGCGGGTAGGCCTGGTCGGCCGCCGCATAGGGCAGCACGAAGTGGCGCGCGATCGCCGGGTGCACCGGCACTTCGACACCGCGCAGCGCGTGCTGGTGACCGTTCCAGTCCGGCGTGCCAAACGGCGGCAGACCCAGCAGCGCCAGCACGCCGTTGGCCAGCTCGATCAGCAGCCGGTCGGTCGGATGGTCGGGCGTGAAGAACAGGCGCTCGTGCAGCAGCCGGTCTTCGATGAACGCCGCCAGCTGCACGTCGCACTTCTGGTCGTCCTGCCGCCAGCGCTGCACTTCCATCGCCAGCAGCCGGTCGAGCTTGACACGCGCGGCGACATCCAGCGCCATGTAGTCGCCGGCCGCCTGCTGCGGGCCGCGGCCCTGGCGCAGCTGGCCGATCAGGTAGCGGTCGCCATACGGGAAACGCCAGCCCGCGGGTTCGTCGGGCTTGTCGAAGGCAAACGGCCACAGCAGGCTGCAGGCCAGCAGCGGGATCACGATCTGCCGCGTGGCCGCCGGCAGCCGCGCTGCAAAGGCCGGCGGCGCGAACGAGTTCTGACGGATCAGCAGTGCGCAGCGCGCCAACTGCTCGGCGCTGGGCTCGTCACCGAGCCAGGCGCGCAGGAACACGAACTCGTGCCCGCGCAGGCCCGGGTGGCGCGCCAGCAGCCCGGCCAGCGCCTGCCCCTGGCAGTTGCTGTAGATGCAGACCACCGGCGCCATTCACAGCCCCGTGTTGACGATGCGCAGGATCTCCGGCCGGTACAGGTTGGGCTGCCGGCTCAGCGTGAACTTGCGCGAGCCGATGATCTCCTCGAAGCGGATCTCCGAGCGCAGCCATTGCGCGAACACCGGGTCGGTGACGTAGAAGTGGTGGTTGGGCACGCTGTCGTCCCAGGCTTCGCGGCGGCGCACGGTCTTGTTGCGCAGGTCGATCGCGACCTTGATGCGTTTGTCGGCCACGGCCTCGACACGCACCTCGTGCGGGGTCTCGGTGGCTTCCACCGCGGCCAGCTTCTCCTCCAGCCGCGCCAGGTGCGGCGCCAGGTCGCCCAGGTCGTGCAGGCCACCATCGGCGTCCTGCTGCGCCAGCGCCTTGAGGTGCAGCTGCATCAGGTCGCGGTAGGCGCTGCGCTCGAAGGCCTGGGCCTGCACCTGCAGGCGGCCGCCATGCTGGACCACGGTGTCACCCGAGAACAACGCCTGGTAGCGCGCGCCCTCCTCCGCGCCGAGCTTCTGCCGCGCGTAGGTCTCGAACTCGATCGGCGTCTTCACCGACAGGTTGATGTCCGAATAGGCGTCGTCGAAGTAGACGAGGTTGGCGCCGAACGGGATCACCAGCCGCGCACCCATGGCCTGGGCCTGGGCGATGGCCAGGTCGTAGTAGTGGTGGATCAGGCGCTCGGCCTCGGCCGCCTTCTCGGCCGGCGAGAAGTTGTTCAGCAGGAACGGGTACCAGTTGATGTAGGCGTAGGGAATGCAGCCGACGTCGATGCCGCCGTACAAGTCCTGCAGCACCTGCAGGCGCTGCGGCTGCATGTAGTTGTCGTTGCCGTGGTAGACCGAGAACTCCGGCGACGCGATGACGATCGAGCCGTCAACGCCGTTGCTCTCGTGCAGGAAGCCGTAGACCTCGACGCCGTCGGCCACCGCATAACGTGTCTCCGGTGGGATCAGCACCGGCGCCAGCCCGTGTTCGGCCAGCAGCGTGTTGAACTCGGGCCGGCCATCGATGACGTACAGCGGGCACACCGCCTGCATCTGCTGCAGGAAAGGGATGTCGAAGTGGTCCTGGTGGCAGTGCGAGACGAAGACACCGTCGATGCGGCTGAAGTCCAGCGCCGTCACCAGTTCGGGAAAGAAGAACCAGGTGTTGCCGTAGGGCTTGCTGTTCTTCACCATGTCGAACAGGTACTGCCGGCCGCGCAGCTTGACGAGCACGGACGCGTGGCCGACGTAGAACAGCCCGTCGTCGGGCTGCTCGAGGAAGCGGGCCAGGTGCTGGGCAGAAGCTTGCATGGTGTCAGGCGGTGAGTTCGGGTTCGGGTTCGGGTTCGGGGATCGGGGTGCGCAGGGCGCTGTGCACCGGCTCGGTCCGGGGCCGCGGCAGGCAGCAGCCGCCGTCGTCGCGCAGCACGCGGACAAACTCCTGCCGCGAGAAGCGCTGCGTGTACAGGGCGCGTGCCGCGTCGCTGAGCTGCGGCAGCTGCGGGCCGATGCCGGCCAGCAGCCGGCCCAGTTCGTCCAGCGTGCGCCAGCCCAGCTGCGG
>JBASTF010000765.1:0-2096 GCA_049274755.1 Rubrivivax sp.
CCATTGATGTGCCCTGCCGCGCCAACGCTGTGCGCCGCCGCACCCCAGGCGGCCGCGAAGGCCCGTGCACGTTCGGGGCGGCAGTACGGGTCGTCGGCGCTGTACAGCAGCGTTGCCGGGAACGGCAGCGGCTGCAGCACCAGCGGCCGCCAACGTGTCACCGCTGGCGGCATGTCGTCGCGCTCCAGGTCGGGCGGCGCCACCAGCAGTGCGCCGCTGACACGGCGGCGGTGCTGCGAGTGTGCGGCCCAGGCCACGACGAGATGGCAACCCAGGCTGTGGGCGACCAGCAGGGCCGGCCGTGCGTCGGCCTGCAGCACCTCGTCCAGCCGCGCCATCCAGTCACCACGCAAAGGCCAGTCCCAGTCGGCCTGCTCGACGCGGGTGTCGCCGTGAAGTGTTTCCCAACGGCTTTGCCAGTGCGCCGGGCCGGAGTTCTGCCATCCCGGCAGTTGCAAAATGCGCGTCGATTCGGTCATCTTCTTGCCGTATCCTTCAGGGTTTTCCAGGCATTTTGCGTGAAGGGCGCTGCAATGAGCCACACCGTCTTTGTCGATGGCCAGGAAGGCACGACCGGCCTGCGCATCCACGAGTACCTGGCACAGCGCAAGGACATCGAGGTGCTGCGCATTGCGCCCGAGCTGCGCAAGGACGCTGCCGAACGCGCCCGCCTGCTGAACGCTGCCGATGTGGCCTTTCTGTGCCTGCCCGACGCCGCTGCGCGCGAGGCCGTGGCCCTGGTGACGAATCCGCGCACCTGCATCATCGACGCCAGCACCGCGCACCGCACCCTGCCCGACTGGAGCTTCGGCCTGCCCGAGCTGGCGCCCGGGCAGCGCGCCAGGCTGCGTGCGAGCAAGCGCATCGCCAATCCAGGCTGCCATGCCAGCGCCTTCATCCTGTTGCTGCGCCCGCTGGTCGAAGCCGGCCTGGTGCCAGCCGAGCTGCCGATCAGCGCCACCTCGATCACCGGCTACTCCGGCGGCGGCAAGAAGATGATTGAGCAGTACCAGGCTGGCGGAGAGCCTGCGCTCACTTCACCGCGACCTTATGGCCTGACGCTGAAGCACAAACATGTGCCGGAAATGATGGCGCACACCGGGCTACGCGCGAAACCCATCCTGCTGCCCATCGTCAGCAACTTCTACAAGGGGCTGTCGGTGACGGTGCCGCTGCACCTGTCGCAGCTGCCGGCCGGCGTGACGCCGGAAGCGCTGCAGCGTGTCTTCGAGGCGCGCTACGCAGGCGAACGTTTCATCCGCGTGCTGCCGCTGCGCGACCCCGGCACGCTGGAAGGCGGCTACTTCGACGTGCAGGCCGCGAACGACACGAACCGTGTCGACATCCTCGTCTTCGCCAGCGACGACCAGGTGTTCCTGATGGCGCGGCTGGACAATCTGGGCAAGGGCGCCAGCGGCGCTGCCGTCCAGGCGATGAACGTGCACCTGGGCTGCGACGAAGGCCTGGGCCTGGAGTAGGTCCGCGGCTTCAGTCCACCGCCGGCAGCTGCCGGTAGTGGTAGCGGTAGCCATCGCGGAAACCCAGGCGCCGTTCGTAGATGCGCCGTGCCGGCAGGTTGTCGTGCTCCACCTGCAGATAGGCCACGGCCGCACCTTCGGACGCCGCCAGCACCAGCAGGCGCCGGCACAACAAGGTCGCCAGCCCCTGGCCACGGGCGCTGTCGGCGGTGAAGACGTCGTACAGGCCGACCAGTTCAGCTTCGCGTGCAAACTGGCCGCAAGCCAGGACGACACCATCGCGCTGCAGCGCAAAACCACGGTACGGCACCGGCGACAGCAGCAGCCGCTGCGCATGGGCGGTGCGCTGCTCGGGCGCCGAACCACGCAGCAGGCCGACGGTTTCGGCATAAGCCTGCGCGCCCAGTGGCACCCAGTCCAACCCCGTGGGCAGCACCGGCAGCTCGGCCGACGGCAACAACTGCGGCAGCACCAGCACGCGGGTGTCGTCCAGCGTCGTCAACCCCAGTGTGGCCAGCTGACCGTCCAGCCCGGCCGGCTGCGTGAAGCGCGTGATGCGCACCACCATCGGCAACCCGGCTTCGCGGTACGCGGCCTCGCACAGCGCCAGCTTCTGCG
>JBASTF010000766.1:0-4621 GCA_049274755.1 Rubrivivax sp.
GATCTGCCCCGGCGCCGCGGCCGCCGGCTGCGGCGGGTAGTGCAGCAGCCGCGTCGTGCAGGTGGGGTGGCGCATGAAGCCGTCGAAAAAGCCCGGCGGCAGCCCGAGTGCGATTTCGTACAAACCCATCAGCCGCAGCGCCAGGCCCAGCATCGCGCTGGAATAGCCGTTGCACGCAGCGCGGAAGCCCGGCACCAGGGTCTCGTCGGGCCACTGGTTCGGGCCGATGGCTTCGACACCGAGATAAAAACTTTCTTTCACATCGGGCGGCATCGCCGGGTCCAGCGCCTGCCAGCCGATGGGGTCGAAGCCGCGTTTCAGCGGCCAACGGTCGACATGCCACTGGCGCTTGACGGCGTCGTCCAGTGCAAAAAAGCGGTGCCCGGCATCGAAAGCGCCATCGACCAGGCTCTGCGGCACACCGTGGTTCACCACGGCGTAGAAGCCCTGCGCACGCAGCGCGGCGTCGATGGCCGCGGCCTGCGTGGCCGGTGTGCCGGCGGCGAGATCGATGACCGGGATCACGGCAGGATTTTCAGATCCTTCACGAACTCGGTCGTGTAGGTCTTTTTCACGTCGACCTTGGCCGGGTCCAGCAGCTTCATCGCGACCATCATGTCGTAGGTCTTCTTGATGCGCTCGTCGGTGATGATGCCCACGCCCAGCTTGGCGGCGTCGCCACCCAGCACCATGCCGGTCTCGTTCATCAGCTTCACGCCGTTGGCCAGCAGGTCGTCGGTCATGTTCGGGTTGTCCTTCTTGATCATCGCGTTGGCCGCCGCGCGATCACCCTTCATGTAGTCCTTCCAGCCCTGCAGGCTGGCCTTCACGAAGGCCGCCACCTGCTTGGGCTTCTTCTTCAGCGTGTCTTCCATGCAGACGATGGTGGTCGAGTACGGCGTCCAGCCATGGTCGGCCAGCAACATCACCGTGGGCTTGAACTTCGCTTCCTTCTCGATGGCATAGGGCTCGCTCGAGAGGTAACCCTGCTGCACCGTGTTCTTGTCGGCGACGAAGGGCTGGATGTTGAAGGTGTAGGGCCGCACCTGCGAATCCTGCAGGCCGAAGGTGGCCTTCATCCAGGGCCAGTAGTTCGTGTTGGCGTCGGCCGAGATCAGGATGGTCTTGCCCTTCAGGTCGGCCATGGACTTCAGCGTCTCGGGGTGGCCGATCATCACCTGCGGGTCTTTCTGGAAGGCCGCGGCCACCGTGATGGCGTTGATGCCCTGCTCGCGGGCCTTCATCGTCTGCACGTCGTAGCCCATGAAGCAGTCCACCTGGCCGGCGGCGAGCAGCTGCATGCCGTTGACCTGGGGACCGCCCATCTTGATCGTCACGTCCAGCCCGCCCTGCTTGTACAAGCCCTTGGCCAGGGCCTGGTAGAAGCCGCCGTGTTCGGCCTGCGCGTACCAGTTCGTCATGTAGACGAACTTCTCCTGCGCCTGGGCGGCGCCGGTGGCGAAGAGCATGGCGCCGACGACGGCGCAGCGGGTCAGGGTCATGGCGTGTCTCCTGGGTGGGTTGTGCCCGTGCCTCTCAGGGCAGGACCTTCAGGTCCTTCACGAACTGCGTCGTGAAGCTCTTTTTCCAGTCGACCTTGGGGTCGAGCAGCTGGTTCGCGACCAGCATATCGTAGGTGGCCTTGAAACGCTCCTCGCGCATCGAGCCCAGGCCTTCGCTCTTGGCCGGGCCGGCCCAGAAGATGTCCAGTTCCTTCATGCGCTTGATCGCAAAGGCGATCGTGTCGTCGGTCATGTTGGGGTTGTCTTTCTTGATCAGTGCCACGGCCGGCGCGGGGTCGGCCATGAAGCTCTTCCAGCCTTCCATGCTGGCGGCGACGAACTTCTTCATCAGCTCGGCACGTTCGGCCACCGTCTTTTCCATCGCGACGATGGTGGTGCCGTAGGGCGGGTAGCCGTCGTCGGCAAAGAGGTAGAAGTTGACCTTGGCGCCGGCCTTGGCCGCCGAGAAGGGTTCACTCGACGGGTAACCCTGCTGCGCGATGCCCTTGTCGGCCAGGAAGGGCTGGATGTTGAAGGTGTAGGGCCGGCTCTGCTCTTCCTTGTAGCCATATTTGGTCTTCAGCCAGGGCCACCAGGTGCTGCGGCCGGAGGTGGCAACCAGCACGGTCTTGTCCTTCAGGCCACCGAGCGACTTCACGTCCTCGTGCGTCATCATGCCCTGCAAGTCCTTCTGGAAGCTCGCGGCCACGGTGACGGCGTTGATGCCTTGTTCGCGGCCCTTCATCACCGCGATGTCGTAGCCCATCACGGCATCGGCCTGGCCGGCGGCCAGGATCTGCATGCCGTTGACCTGGGGGCCGCCCATCTTGATCGTGACGTCCAGCCCGGCCTTCTTGTACAGGCCGGTGGCCAGGGCCTGGTAGAAGCCGCCGTGTTCGGCCTGGGCGTACCAGCTGGTCAGGAAGACGAAAGGCTGTTGGGCCTGGGCGCCCAGCGCCGTGAAGGCCAGGCTGGCGAGGGCGGCAAGCCGCAGAAACCGACGGTGCATGGGGCTGACTCCGGGCGACGGTGGAACGCCCCACAAGTCAGCAAAGGATGTGCCACCGTGGGGCCAGCGCGCCGCAGGTTCAAACGCCTTCGATGTGGCCGCTCTGGTGCGCCCTGCCCCAGCTTGGTTCCTCGCGCGTGATCCACTGCATGCGGTGCAGGTCGGCGATGCCCTGGGCCCAGCTCTGGGCCAGGCTGTCGAGAATGGCCTGGCCTTGTTCGGGCGTGGCCGGCAGCGGGTCGCCGATGATGCCGCTGGGCCCGAAGTCGCGGGCTGTCCAGGCAGCGGCCGGGCGGCCGTCGGACGAGAGGATCTTGCTCGGGAACTCCGGCGGGTAGTTCACCACCGCGTGTTCCATGTGCACGGTCTCGGGCGCCAGCGCCATCAGGATGGCCGTCTCGGCATGGCCGGCGTGCATGCTGAGCCGCTTCTCGCGTTCGCTCATGAACTGCCCGGCCACATGCGGCACGCGCCAGACGAAGTGCGGCAGCACCTGGTAGTCGCCGTGGCGCAGCCGCAGTTCCCGCGCCGCCATCTCCATCACCTGCGGCTGGCCGCCATGGGCGTTGACGATCAGCAGCTTGCGGAAACCCATGCGGTAGACCGACTCGCCGATCTCGGTGACGGTGGCCAGCAGCGTCGTGCCTTCCAGCGTCACCGTGCCGGGGAAGTGCAGGTGCTCGTCGCTCTTGCCATAGGTGATGGGCGGCAGCGCAAAGGCCGGCACCTCGGCCGGCAATCGCGCCAGCGCATGGCCGATGACGCCGGCGGCGATGATGCTGTCCACCAGGCAGGGCAGGTGCGGGCCGTGCTGCTCCACGCTGCCGGCCGGCAGCACGATGGGGATGTCGGCCTTGTCCGGCAGTTCGGCGATCTGCGTCCAGCTCAGGTAGGGCAGGAAACGCGCGGGTGGGTTGTAGCCGTGCAGCATGGGGTTCAGTCCTTCTTCGCCAGCGGCAGGTAGGCCGTGGCCTCGACCTCGATGAGGATGTCGTTCGTCGGCAGCATCGCGCTGACCTCGACGACGGTGGACACCGGCGGCTCGCCGCTGAAAAACAGCTTGCGCACGCGGCTGTAGTGCGGGAAGTGGTCCAGGTTCCTGAAGTACTGCACCAGCTTGAACACGTCGCTCATCTGGCCGCCGGCGGCTTCGACCGTGCTCTTGATGCGGTCCAGCACGAACCAGCTCTGCGCCAGGATGGGCCCCTCCTTGATGTCGGTGCTGAACTCGCCGGTTTCGCCGAGCAGGCGGCGCGCCTCCAGCGGGATGTCGGCATAACCCTTGACGATGGTCGAGGTCGATGGATCGACGGCGATGACGCCGGAGAGGAACACATGGTCGCCGGCGCGGCGCCAGGCGGAGTACTGGGCCAGCGGTTGTGCGATGGTCATTCGGGCACCTTGTTCAACGTGCGGCGCACATGGGCGAGAAAAGCCTCGCGGTCCTGCTGCGTCGCGTGGTTCATGTTGTACAGCTGCAGCCAGCGCATGCGGCAGCCGCGTGCATACAGCGGCTTCAGGCCCTTCATGAACAGGCTGCGGCCGGGGTCGCCGATCAGCTTCAGCCACCACCATGGCGAGCCCGAGGTCGTGATGCCGGCGAAGAAGCGGATGTTCTTCAGTGTGCCGCCGATGCGCCGTTCCTTGGCCTTGGCCACCGTGAAAGTCACGCCGGGCAGCCAGACCCGTTCGAGCCAGCCCTTCAGCATCGCCGGCGCGCCGTAGAACCAGGTCGGGTAGACGACGACCCAGCCCTCGGCCCAGCGCAGCGCCTCGACATGGGCGGCGACGCCGGCGATGTTCCGTGCCGTGTCCGGCAGGTAGCTGGCCTTCTCGGCAGCGCTGAACACCGGGTCGAAGCCCTGGGCGTAGAGGTCGATCTCGCGCAGCTCGTGGCCGGCGCTGTGCAGTGCGTCGCGTGCGGTGTCGCGCAGCGCCGCGCCGTAGCTGTGCGGGTCGGGGTGGCAGAAGACGAGCAGCAGTCGCATGCGGCTGCATGATGCCGCAGCCCGTCAATATTCGATCGTCACCGTCAGGCTGCCGAGGTAGATGGCTGCCGGCACCGCCTGGCGCGCCGGCAGCCGGGCGTAGGCCGTGTGCAGCTTGATGC
>JBASTF010000767.1:0-2242 GCA_049274755.1 Rubrivivax sp.
CGCCTGCTGCAGGCGCAGCAGCGCGGTCTGGCGCTTCTGCAGCAGGGCCAGCGCCAGCGCGAGGCCGGCGCCGAACAGCACGAACAAGCCGGCGGCCCAGGCCGTCTGTTCACGCCAGGGCGCAAACACCGCGTCGACGTCGCGGCTGACGGCCAGCAGCAGCGGCACGTCCATCGGCACCAGGGCCGGCTTCAGGTTGCGGTAGGCCACGTAACGCGGTTCGCCGCTGGTCTGCGTGCGGCCGACGAAGATGTTCTCGTCGCGGCCGCTGGCCAGATGGCGCTCGAACAGCGAGCCCGGGCGCGCGACGTTCTGGCCGTCGGTTTCGGGCCGCGAGGGCTCGAACATCAGCACCTGGCCGCCACCATGCGCCAGGCCGGCGCGCATGTCGGGTGCGTACAGCACCGAACGCATGACGAGGCGGAAGTAGTCGGCATCCAGCGTGCCGAGCACGGCACCGCCGCCATCGGCCGGTGGCACGGCCAGCACCAGGTCCAGCGACATCTGGCCGCCGTTGTCGCGGCGCGGCAGGCCGACGGTCAGCGTGCCCGGCGCCGCTGCCGGCAGGCGCGTGCCGATGTCGGCGCCGATCATCGTCAGCCGGCTCGAGGCCTGCACGCTGCCATGGGCGTCGACCCAGGCCATCACGCCGATGCCGGCCACGGCATCGGCCATGGCCTTCAGCCGCCGCGAGGCGCCGGCCCGGTCGGCCGGCCACAGGCCGATGTCTTCGCGCACGCCGACCAGGGCGATGTAGGCGGCTTCGACCTGGCGTGCCAGGATGTGCTGCGCCGTGCGGGCCTGCGCGTCCAGGCGCCGGCGTTCGGCGGCGTCGATGCTGGCATGGGCATCCCAGCGCAGCGCCGCCACCAGCAGCGCCACACCACAGAGCACCACCCCGAGCGCCCACCATTCCTGGCGCTGGCGGCGACGCAGATCATCGGCAGGCCCGGTCATGCAATTCCGACGGGACACGGTGTCGGACCAGCGTAACACGCTGTAGCTGCGGCAGCCATGGGGTCGGCCCGTGCCGCGTAGAATTCGCCACCGGGCCCAAATTCTGGCGCCCGGCCCGTGCCCGGCGGCCCACCCATCACGCGGTGGCTTCTCGCCGGCGGCCGGCGACTGCCAGGTCAAGCGCTCTTCCGCAACCCAGGAGCCTGACCATGGAAATCTTCGACTACGACAACATCCTGCTGCTGCCACGCAAGTGCCGCGTGGAAAGCCGCAGCGAGTGCGACCCCTCGGTGGAGTTCGGCGGCCGCCGCTTCAAGCTGCCGGTGGTGCCGGCCAACATGAAGACGGTGATCGACGAGCCGATCAGCGAGATGCTGGCCAGCAGCGGCCACTTCTACGTGATGCACCGCTTCGACCTCGACAGCGTGGCCTACGCCCGGCAGATGCGCAGCAAGGGTTTGTTCGTCAGCCTCAGCTCGGGCGTGAAGCCGGCCGACTTCGAGGTCATCGACCGCCTGGCCGCCGACGGCGTGGGCGCCGACTACATCACGATCGACATCGCGCACGGCCATGCCGAAAGCGTGCGCAAGACCATCGAGCACATCAAGAAGAAGCTGCCGCAGACCTTCGTCATCGCCGGCAACGTGGCGACGCCGGAAGCGGTGATCGACCTTGAGAACTGGGGCGCCGACGCCACCAAGGTGGGCGTGGGCCCGGGCAAGGTCTGCATCACGAAGCTGAAGACCGGCTTCGGCACCGGCGGCTGGCAGCTCAGCGCGCTGAAGTGGTGTGCCCGCGTGGCGACCAAGCCCATCATCGCCGACGGCGGTATCCGCCACCATGGCGACATCGCAAAAAGCGTGCGTTTCGGCGCCGCGATGGTGATGATCGGCTCGCTGTTCGCCGGCCACGAAGAAAGCCCGGGCCAGACGGTGGACGTCGACGGCAAGCGCTACAAGGAGTACTACGGCAGCGCCAGCGACTTCAACAAGGGCGAATACAAACACGTGGAAGGCAAGCGCATCCTGGAACCGATCAAGGGCCTGCTTTCCGACACGCTGCGCGAGATGCGTGAAGACGTGCAGAGCTCGATCAGCTATGCCGGCGGCCGTGTGCTGGCCGACCTGAAGAAGGTGAACTACGTGATCCTGGGCGGCGAAAACGCCGGCGAACACCTGTTCATGTGAAGGGCAGCCCCGACTTCGAAGACAGGCTGGAGCGCGCCGCCGGCCTGTACCACGGCGCGCCGGCGCAAGGCCTGCAGCTCGTCGACGAGGCCCTGGCC
>JBASTF010000768.1:0-1519 GCA_049274755.1 Rubrivivax sp.
AACCTGGGCCGCGGCGGACGCAGCACGCTGAGCTACCGCGCCGAAGGCCTGTGGGACCGGGCGCTGGCGCGTGTGAAGGCCAGGCCGGCCGGCACGGCGGCTGTTGTGCTGCTGCAGTTCGGCCACAACGACCAGCCCGGCAAGCCCGGCCGCAGCACCGACCTGGCAACCGAGTATCCCGCCAATCTGGCGCGTTATGTCAGCGAGGCCCGCGCCGCCGGCGCGCAACCGCTGCTGCTGACACCGCTGACCCGGCGCAGCTTCGACAAGGACGGGTTGCTGCAGGACGACCTGCAGCCCTGGGCCGAGGCGATGCGCCGTGTTGCACGCGAGCAGCAGGTGCCGCTGCTGGACCTGCATGCGCTGAGTGCGGCGTTGGTGCGCGAACTCGGCAGCACAGGTGCCGATGCGCTGGCGCAGGCCGCGCCCGGCCAGCCGGGTTTCGACCGCACGCACGTCGGCGCACGTGGCGCCTGCTTCTTTGCCGAGATCGTGTCGCGCGAACTTGCCGGCCTGCTGCCTGCGCTGGCCTTGCCGCGCAACGCGGCGCCGAACTGCAGCAGCGTGCCGCCGCCTGCGGCCAGCAGCGAAGCCCCAAGGCTGAACCGCGCCACCTATGACGACAGCGGCTGGGCCGTCGGCACGCTGGGCGGGCGCGGCGGGCGGTTGCTGAAGGTCACGACCCTGAACGCCCGCGGCCCCGGTTCGCTGCGCGCGGCGCTGGAGACACCGGGCGCCCGCAACATCGTCTTTGAGGTCGGTGGTGTCATCGACCTGGGCGGCGCCACGCTGGCGCTGCGCGAGCCCTTTGTCACCATCGCCGGCCAGACCGCGCCGCACCCCGGCATCACGCTGATCAAGGGCGAACTGAACGTGCACACGCACGACGTCATCGTGCAGCACATCGCCGTGCGCCCCGGCGGCTACGGCCGCGCCAGGCGCAGCGGCGGCGACCACGACGGGCTGTCGACGCAGGGCGGTGCCCACCACGTCATCGTCGACCACTGCAGTTTCTCGTGGGCCAGCGACGAGAACCTGTCGATCGGCGGGCCGCGTTTCGACGGTGGCGCCGATGCGGCGGCCTGGCGCCGTGCCACCTCGCACAACATCACCTACAGCCACAACCTGATCTTCGAAGGCCTGGGCGAGAGCGTGCACCCCAAGGGCGAACACAGCAAGGGCACGCTGGTGCACGACAACGCCAGCGGTGTGCTGCTGCTCGGCAACCTCTACGCCAGCAACCGCGAGCGCAATGCCTTGTTCAAAGGCGGTGTGCACGCGGCCATGGTCAACAACCTGATCTACAACCCCGGCGCCAAGGCCGTGCACTACAACCTGGTGGCCCATGAGTGGGAAGGCCGGCCTTATGAGACCGGCCAGCTGGCCCTGGTGGGCAACGTGCTGCGCCACGGGCCGGACACGGTGGCCGGCACGCCGCTGTTCAGCCTGGGCGGCCATGGCGACCTGGCGCTGCACCTGCACGACAACATCGCCGTCGATGCCCAGGGCCGGCCGGTGG
>JBASTF010000769.1:0-1627 GCA_049274755.1 Rubrivivax sp.
GGCTCCGGCCGCACGTTGCCGTCGCCGGCATATCGCTGCACCGCCGCGGCATGGAACGCTTCGTGGAGCAGCCGCATGCGCCTGGTGTCGCCGTCGCTGCGCCGGCACACCAGGGCGATGTGCCGCACCGGCGCGCCGCGGCCAAGGCCGATCTGGCGCAGCGGGAAGGCCTCGCTCAGTTCGCGCCGCAGCGCCGGCACCACGGAGACACCCAGGCCCGAGGACACCATCGCGGCGATCGGCTCGGTGCCGGGCAGGTCGAAGGCCACGCTCATGCGCGGCGCGATGCGGTTGACGTAGCGCGCCGCGATCTCGCCACCGGTGGTGCTGCGGTCGAAGCGGATCCAGTCGTAGCGGCGCAGCAGTTCCACCGGCGGCAGCGCCGGCGCGTCGGGCGGCACGATGAGCACGAAGTTCTCGCGCGTCAGCGGGAACCAGGCCAGGCGGCTCGAGCCCCCGGTCTGCGGGCGCACCAGCACGGCAGCATCCAGCCGCCCGGCCTTCAACTCGTCGAGCAAGGCACTGGAAGCGCCACGTGTCAGCTGCAGCGCCAGCGCCGGCGCCGTGCTGCGCAGCCGGCGCACCGCCTGCGGCAGCAAGGCCACCTGCACCGATTCCACCGTGCCCAGCCGCAGCACACCTTCCACCTGCTGCGCCGGGCCGCGGCGCAAGCGGCTGATCGCATCGAGCGCCTGCTGCGTGGTGCGGCCCACCTCCAGCGCAAACGGCGTCGGCCGCACATGGCGCGCCGAGCGGTCGAACAACGGCTGGCCGAACCAGGCTTCGAGCTGCTGCATCTGCAGGCTCACGGCGCCGGCGCTCAGGTTCACGTCCTTGGCCGCAGCGGCGAACGAGCCGTGTCGCAGCACGGCGGCCAGGGTCTGGAGGGATTGCAGCTTCATCGGGGGGCGTCGCCGCACATTGTGCGGTGCTTCCGGCGCCGCCCGGCCTGTTCCACCGCGGCCACACCCGGAGCAGCACGGAGGCCCACGATGAACGCCGGCCACCGGCGGTCGACCAACCCGCCGCCGCCGCCCGCGAGGCCATCCGCCAGCCCGAGGTGCGGCAGCGGCTGCTCGGCGTGGGCATCGAGCCCGTGGGCCGCACACCGAGGGAGTTCACCGGCTTCCTGCAAGGCCGAATCACGCGCCGCGTGCGCTGGTCAAGGCCAGCGGCATCACGCTGGAGCAATCGCGTCGGCGACATGCGCGCCGATGGCCAGCGACGCCGTCAGCCCCGGCGACTCGATGCCGAACAGGTTGACGAGGCCGCGCACGCCGTGCACGGCCGGGCCCTGGATGACGAAGTCGTTGGCCGTGTTGTGCAACGAGGAGCCCGGCCCCGAAAGCCGCGGCCGGATGCCGGTGTAGCCGGGCTGCAGGTCGCCGTCGCGCAGATGCGGCCAGTAGCGCCGCACGGCCTTGTAGAACGCCGCTTCGCGTGTGGCATCAAAACGGTAGTCGACGCCGTCGCGCCAGGACAGATCGGGGCCGAACTTGCACTGGCCGCCGAGGTCGAGCGTGACATGGGCGCGCAGGTCGCCGGCACGTGCCGTCGGGTAGACGAGGTGGCGGAAGGGCGCGCGGCGGCTCAGCGTGAAGTAGTGGCCGATGGCGTGGAACAGCGC
>JBASTF010000770.1:0-6353 GCA_049274755.1 Rubrivivax sp.
GCACCGCACCGGGCGGTGGGCGAGGGCTTCGAGCAGCTGGGCTGGACGATCAGCCTGGCGCGCTATGCTGAAGGTTTTCTGGACGTGACACGCGACACGCCGCCGGCCGTGGCGCTGCGGGCGCGGCTGGAACCTCCGACGCCATGAGCCTGCGATCGCTGACCGACGTTCCGGCCCCAGCCAAGCTGAACCTGTTCCTGCACATCGTCGGCCGCCGCGCCGACGGTTACCACCTGCTGCAATCGCCGTTCCAGCTGATCGACTGGGCCGACCACCTGCATTTCGAGCGCCGCGACGACGGCCGCCTGGCACGCCACGACCTGGGCCCCGCCCTGCCCGCCGACGACCTGTGCCTGCGCGCCGCGCGTGCGCTGCAGGCCGCCAGCGGCACGGCGCTGGGCGTGGACATCACGGTGGACAAACAACTGCCCTGGGGCGCCGGCATGGGCGGCGGCAGTTCCGACGCCGCCAGCACGCTGCTGGCGCTGAACCGGTTGTGGAGCCTGCACTGGCCGCGCCGCCGCCTGCTGGAACTGGGAGCGACGCTGGGTGCCGACGTGCCGTTTTTTGTCGGCGGCCACAACGCCTTCGTCGAGGGCATCGGCGAACGGCTGACGCCGGCGGCGCTGCTGCCGCAGTGGTTTGCCGTCGTCAAACCCGATGTCGAAATCGCCACGCGTGACATCTTCGAGCACCCCATGCTCAAACGCGACAGCGAATCGGTTATACTCATGGGCTCTCTCGCAGAGGATCCGGAACTGAAGCAGTTCTGCAACGGATACGGCCGCAACGACTTGCAGCCCCCGGCGCAGCAGCGATGTCCCGAGGTGGCGTTAGCTGCCCGCTGGCTGGAGGCTCGTTACGGCAACAGCCGCATGACGGGCTCGGGCAGCGCGGTTTTTGCGAGGGCTGGCACAGGCGATCAACCCGTGGCGACATGGGCGGCGGACGAGCTTCCGCCGCGGTGGGTGGGTCGCTTGTGCCGGGGTCTGCAAGTCCATCCGCTGGTCGGCTGGGCCGAAGACTGAGACCGGTTCGAGGTGGCAGCGTCAGCTGCAACCTGTGTAGGGGAGTCGCCAAGTTGGTCAAGGCATCGGATTTTGATTCCGACATGCGAGGGTTCGAGTCCTTCCTCCCCTGCCAAATCCTTCTCTAGATCGGGGCCCGTGGCCCCGGCCACGCCCGGAGTCCCCATCGTGCTGTTCAACACCGTGCTCTTCACCGGCAACGCAAACCCGGTGCTGGCGCAGGAGATCGCCACGCACCTCAGCGTCGACCTGGGGCGGGCATCGGTCGGCCGTTTCTCCGACGGCGAGGTCACCGTCGAAATCCGTCAGAACGTGCGCGCCCGCGACGTCTTCGTCGTGCAGAGCACCTGCGCGCCGACGAACGAGAACCTGATGGAACTGTTCATGATGGTCGATGCGCTGAAGCGTGCCAGCGCGCGCCGCATCACCGCCGTCATTCCGTACTTCGGCTACGCCCGGCAAGACCGCCGGCCGCGCAGCACACGTGTGCCGATCAGCGCGAAAGTGGTCGCCAACATGCTGGAAACCGTCGGCGTCGAGCGCCTGCTGACGATGGACCTGCATGCCGACCAGATCCAGGGCTTCTTCGACATCCCGGTCGACAACATCTACGCCAGCCCGGTGCTGCTGTCGGACCTGAAGAGCAAGAACTACCGCGACCTGGTCGTCGTTTCGCCCGACGTTGGGGGCGTGGTGCGTGCGCGTGCACTGGCCAAGCAACTGGGCTGCGACCTGGCCATCATCGACAAGCGCCGCCCGGCGGCCAACGTCTCCGAGGTGATGCACGTCATCGGCGAGATCGAAGGCCGCAACTGCGTGATCATGGACGACATGATCGACACCGCCGGCACGCTGGTGAAAGCCGCCGAGGTGCTGAAGGAGCGCGGCGCCAAGAGCGTCTACGCCTACTGCACGCACCCGGTGTTCAGCGGCCCGGCCGTCGAGCGCCTGAGCAAGAGCCAGCTCGACGAGGTGGTCATCACCAACACCATTCCGCTGTCCGACGCCGCCAAGGCCTGCCCGAAGATCCGGCAGTTGTCGGTCGCGTTCCTGTTTGCCGAATCGATCCGCCGCATCAGCGACGGAGAGTCGGTGACCTCGCTGTTCGCAGAGCAGAACAGCAATTTCTGAAGCCCTGGTCGCGGGGCTTTTCCACTTGGAGTCCACATGAAATTCACAGCTTTCGAGCGTACGCTGCAGGGGACCGGAGCGAGCCGCCGCCTGCGCCTCGCCAACAAGGTGCCGGGCATCGTCTACGGTGCCGGCACGCCGGCGATGATCGAACTCGATCACAACGCCCTCTTCTTCGCGCTGAAGAAGGAAGCCTTCCACTCGTCCATCCTCGAGATGGACCTGGCCGGCAAGACCGAGAAGGTGCTGCTGCGCGACTTCCAGATGCACGCCTGGAAGCCCATCGTGCTGCACATCGATTTCCAGCGCGTCGACGAGACGACCAAGCTGCGCAAGAAGGTGCCGCTGCACTTCGCCGGCGAAGAAAACTCGCCGGCCGTGAAGACCGACAAATGCCTGGTCCAGCACGTCGCCACCGAACTCGAGATCGAGTGCCTGGCCTCGCAGCTGCCCGAGTTCGTGACCATCGACCTGTCCAGCCTGGTGAAGAACCAGAGCCTGCACGCCAGCGACCTGAAGCTGCCGGAGGGCATCAAGGCCGTCAAGCACGGCACGCAGAACCCGGTGATCGTCTCGGTCACCGTGCCGAAGGTCGAAGAGGAAGCCGCGCCGACGCCGGTGGTGGCTGCCGCCGACAAGGGCAAGGCCAAGCCGAAGAAGGACGAGAAGCAGAACAAGAAGTAAGCAGCCCGCTGCCGCTTCAACACACAAAGGGACACCGCGGTGTCCCTTTTTTCTTGGCTCAGCGCTGCGCGGGGCTGCCGTAAAGCGTTTCGGCGCGCTGGAACAGTGCCCAGCTGGTGGCGATGTACTTGTCGCCGCCCCGCGCCAGGTTGCCGCGGTGTGTGTGCGTGAAGGCCGCCGGCGCCACCAGCAGCGCGCCGGTCTTCGGCACGATGCGCCGCTGCTGGTAGAGAAACTCGGTTTCGCCGCCGCCGAAGCCGTCGTTCAGGTACACCGACCACAGCAGCACACGGTGCAAGGCCTCGGTCTTGTCCCGCTGCGGGTACTGCTCGCTGTGCCAATAGGGGTAGCCGCCCTGGTCGGCGATGTATCTCTGCAGGTTGATCGTGCCCGGGCGCAGCACCTGGCCGAGCAACTGGCCCAGCAAGGCATCGTCCATCGCCTGCAGGCGCTCGGCATCGATGAGCACCAGCTGCCCGCTCTGCGGGTCCGGCAGCTTCAGCTGCAGCGGCGCCAGCACCGTGTGCGGGTAACGGCGCACGTAGCGGCACAGACAGCCGAACGCCACCTCGTTCAGGCGCCGCTGCACGTCGAGCCAGGCGGCGTGTTCGTCGATGCAGATGTCCCAGCTGTCCTTCAGCTTCACGTCGACGCCGCCGCCGGTGGCACCGCGCCGCGCCAGGCCGCTGCTGTTGAAACGGGCGATCAGCGCCTGGCAGGTGGCGGCGTCGAGCGCATCCTCGTACACCTCGATGAAGTCCGGTGGTCCCATGTGATTGTCGGCTGTGCCGCTGCAATGGCGACGCATTGTCAGGGTGGCGATCGCTGCGGCGCCGCGACCGGGTTTTCAGCAACACCCCCGTGCTTCGGGGGTTCGGATTGTGACAATTTACCCATAGGGTCCAGGGTTATGGCCTCAGCGCCAGGAAGTACGCGTAGTGCATGGCGGGCCACCGCTGGGTCGTCCGTTTTTCATCAACATTTGTCGGTTGGGGAATTCATGATCAGGACTTTCGGGCGGCTGCTGTGCACCGCCGGGCTCATCGCATCCTTTGGCTCGCCGCTGGCGCAGGCCGCCACGGTGATCGACTTCGAGGGCGAGGCACTCACGGGCCTGTACTTTGCCGGCGACAGCTTCGTCGACGGCGACTACACGCTGACGGCCAGGTTCGACTACGGCATCGTCGACGTCGCCGCGTCGCTGGGCGCCGTGTCGCCGAGCGGCAACGCCACGCAGTTCTATTTCAACTCCAACGACGGCGCGCTGTCGCTGGCACGCAGCGACGGCAGCCTGTTCGACCTCAGTGGCTTCTCGGCCGCCTTCGTGCCGCTGGACCCGGCGCCGCTGCAGACCACGGTCATCGTCGCCGTCGGCACCAAGCAGGACAACACGACGGTCACGGCCTCGTGGAGCTTCGCCAGCAGCGCCACCAGCCACTTCCCGTTCAGCAGCTACAGCGGCGCTGCGTTCGCTGCCTTCAGCAACCTGAAGCAGGTGGAGTTCCGCGCCTGCTCGCTGGTCGGCAGCGCGATCTGCACCGTCGCGACGCAGAACAATGGCCAGTTCGCCATCGACAACATCCTGGTCGCGGCCCCGGTGCCCGAGCCCAGCACGACGCTGCTGCTGACGCTGGGCCTGCTCGGCCTGGGCCTGCGTGCACGCCGCGCCGCCCTGCGCTGACCACCTCCACCACCAGGAACATCCCATGCAACTGAACCGCATCGGTTTTGCGGTGGCCGTGCTCGCCGCCGCCTGCTCCGCCCAAGCCCAGACCCACAGCGTCGACGCGCAACAGGCCGGCACGCTGGCCGCCTCGGGTCGCAAGGTCTACATCGTGCAGATGACCGGCGCCCCGGTCGCCACCTACGCCGGCAACGTGCGCGGCCTGGCCGCCACGAAACCGGCTGCCGGCACACGCCTGAACACGCGTTCGGCCGCCGCGCGTGCCTACGCCAACCACCTCGATACACGCCGTGCCGCGGTGCTGGCCCGCCTGGGCAGCCGCGTCGACGTGCTGCACACCTACCGCACCGCGTTCAACGGCTTCGCCGCCGTGCTGACGCCGGCCCAGGCCGCGCGGCTGATGACGCAGTCCGACGTCGTTTCGGTGGTCGAGTCCGAACGCCGCAAGCTCGACACCACCCGCACGCCGGACATGCTGGGCAACTCGGCCAGCGGCGGCATCTGGTCGCAGCTCGATGCGCTGTCGCGCAACGTGAAGGGCGAGGACATCATCGTCGCCCACCTGGACACCGGCGTCTGGCCCGAAGACCCGAGCTTCGGCGACAAGGTCAACGCTGCCGGCAAGCCGGTGGCGTACCACGAGGCAGGCACCGAGGTCTATGGCCCGCCGCCGGCCAAGTGGGCCGGCATCTGCCAGACCGGCCCCGGCTTCACCGCCGCGATGTGCAACAACAAGCTGCTGGGCGCACGTTTCTACGCCGCCGACTTTCTGGCCTCGGGCGCCGTGCTGCACGGGCTGGAGTACCTGTCGCCGCGCGACGGTGACGGCCACGGTTCGCACACCGCCGGCACCTCGTCGGGCAACAGCAACGTCGCCATCGTCAACGCCTCCGGCGTCACGACGGCCATCATGTCCGGCGTTGCGCCGCGTGCGCGCCTGGCGATCTACAAGGTCTGCTGGACGGCCGTCAACTCCGACCAGGACGGCTGCTACACCTCGGACACGCTGCAAGCCATCGACGACGCGGTGGCCGACGGTGCCGACGTCATCAACTTCTCGGTCAGCGGCACCCGCAACAACTACGTCGACCCGGTCGAGACCGCCTACCTGAACGCCACCGCCGCCGGCGTCTTCGTCGTCGCGGCGGCGGGCAACGACGGCCCGACGGCCAACACCGTGGCCCACATCGGCCCCTGGCTGACGACGGCGGCCTCGGGCACCGTGGACCGCGCTGCCGGCGGCGGCGACCTGACGCTGGGCAATGCCGCGGTCTACAGCGGCTTCTCGCTGAACTTCTTCGGCGTGACGCCGGGTGCGCTGGTGCTGTCCAGCACCATCCCGGCCGGCGGTGCCACGGTGGCCAACGCCAACATCTGTGCCGCCAACAGCCTGGACGCCACGCTGGCAGCCGGCAAGATCGTTGTCTGCGACCGCAGCAGCACGAACTCGTCGGCGAACCGCCTGGCGGCCAGCGCCGAGGTGAAACGCGCCGGCGGCATCGGCATGGTGCTGCTGAACCCGGACACCGCGACGCCGGTGGCCGACGCGCACACCATCCCCACGGTGCAGCTGGCCGGCACGCTGCGCACCGCGGTGCGCGACTACGCGGCCACGGCCGGTGCCAGCGGCAGCATCGGCATGAGCTACAACCGCCCGGGCGTCAACGCACCGGTGATCTCCAGCTTCTCGTCGCGTGGCCCCGGCCTGGCCGACCTGAACGTGATGAAGCCGGACATCACGGCGCCGGGTTCGTCCATCGTCGCCGCCTACCGCGCGAGCCTGACGCAGGCCCAGCACGACGCCGTGGTCGCCGGCACGCTGACGC
>JBASTF010000771.1:0-4910 GCA_049274755.1 Rubrivivax sp.
CGGCTCCTGCGGCAGCCAGCCATTGCGCCGTCATCCACCAGCGCCAGCCCCGGTTGCGCGGCTGGCGCAGGCCGAAGGCGGTGAGCGACAGCGCCGAGACGAACAGCGCCGTCGCCGAGAGCCACAACATGTCGGAGCCGCTGCTGGTCATCATGGGATGCCGATTCTGGCGAGCGCCGCCGCTGCGGCTGGTGCCGCATTGCCAGCCATTGCAACCGGATGCTACGGGCGTGCTTCGCCAGTTCGGTACCATCCCGGGTGGTTCGCGCAGGCAAGCGCTGGGAGTGTGTTGGCCATGGCCATGGATGTTGTCGATTTCGAGATCAAGGGTTCGGAAATGCAGTTCGTCGAGGTCGAGCTCGACCCCGGCGAGGCGGCCATCGGCGAGGCCGGCAGCATGATGTTCATGGATGCCGCCATCAGCATGGACACGGTGTTCGGCGACGGCCGCCAGAACGCCGGCGGCGGCCTGTTCGGCAAGCTGCTGTCGGCCGGCAAGCGCCTGGTCACCGGCGAATCGCTGTTCACCACGGTGTACACGAATGCCGGCAGCGGCAAGCAGCGTGTGGCCTTCGCAGCACCCTACCCGGGCAAGATCCTGCCGATGAACCTGGCCCAGCTGGGCGGCACGCTGATCTGCCAGAAGGACGCTTTCCTCTGCGCCGCACGCGGTGTCACGCTGGGCATCGCGCTGCAGCAGAAGCTGTCGACCGGCTTCTTCGGCGGCGAAGGTTTCATCATGCAGCGCCTGGACGGCGACGGCCTAGCCTTCGTGCATGCCGGCGGCACCGTCGTGCGCCGCGAGCTGCAGGCCGGGCAGACGCTGCTGGTGGACACCGGCTGCGTCGTGGCCTACACACCCAGCGTCAGTTTCGAGATCCAGTACGTCGGCAAGATCAAGACGGCGCTGTTCGGCGGCGAAGGCTTGTTTTTCGCCAAGCTCACCGGCCCGGGCACCGTGTGGCTGCAAAGCCTGCCGTTCTCGCGCCTGGCCTCGCGGGTGTTCGCGGCGGCGCCGCAGCGCGGCGGTTCGCGCGAAGAGGGTTCGGTGCTGCCGGGTCTTGCCGGCGCCGGCATCCTGGGCGGCATCCTCGGTGGCGACGACGAATAACGCAGCGGGCAGCGGGGTCACGTCTTGAAGCTTGTGTTTCTTCTGGCGTCCGTGCTGACGGCGCTGGCCGCGCACGCGCAGCCGGCGCAGCCCGCGCGCCCGATCTTCGTGCTGAACTCGATGGACGCGACGGTCAGCGTCATCGACCCGGCCAGCCATACCGAGCTGCGCCGCATTCCCACCGGCAAGGAACCGCACCACCTGTACCTGACGCCGGACGAAAAGAGCCTGATCGTCGCCAATGCGCTGGGCAACTCGCTGACCTTCCTGGACCCGGCCACCGGCGCCGTGCAGCGTGTGCTGCGCGACATCGTCGACCCCTACCACCTGCGCTTCTCGCCGGACATGAAGTGGTTCGTCACCGCGGCGAACCGCTTGAACCACGTGGACCTGTACCACTGGCAGCCGCAGGACACCGAGAAGCCGCTGAAGCTGGTGAAGCGCATCGACGCGCCGCGCACACCCAGCCACCTCAGCATCGACAGCAAGAGCACGGTGGTCTACGCCTCGATGCAGGACAGCGACGAGCTGCTGGCCATCGACCTGGCGACACAGGCGCCACGCTGGAAGATCAAGGTCGGCAAGCTGCCCGCCGACCTCTACCTGACGGCCGACGACAAGACGCTGCTCGTCGGGCTCACCGGCGACCGTTTTGTCGAGGCCTGGGACGTCAGCGGCGCCACGCCCAAGCTGTTGAAGCGCATCGCCACCGGCGACGGTGCCCATGCCTTCCGCGCGCGTGGCGACAAGCGCCATGTCTTCGTCAGCAACCGCGTCGCCAACACCATCAGCCTGATCGACACGCAGACGCTGACGGTGGTGGCCGAGTACCCGGCGCCCGGGGGGCCCGACTGCCTGGAACTCAGCGCCGACGGACGCACGCTGATGGTCAGTTCACGCTGGGCGCGCAAGCTGAGTTTCATCGACATCGAAAAGAAGCAGGTCGTGCGCCAGGTGGGCGTCGGGCGTTCGCCGCACGGGGTGTGGACGCTGGACCATGCGCCGCGCCAGTAGCCTGCTGCTGCTCGCCGCGCCGCTGCTGGCGACGGCGGCGGTCTGCGACAGGCCGGTCTATCTGACCTTCGACACCGGCCACATGGCCGTGGCGCCGCTGATCGCCGAGGTGCTGAAGCGCCAGGCCGTGAAGGCGACGTTTTTCCTTGCCAGCGAACGCACGAAAGACGGCGGCACCAGCCTCGACGACCAGTGGGCGCCCTGGTGGCGCGAACGTGCAGCCGAAGGCCATGCCTTTGGCTCGCACACCTGGGGCCATGACGTCTGGCAGGCCGACGTCAAGGCTGGCAAGGACGGCAAGGCGGCTTTCCGCGTCAAGCCGGCGCAGGGCCCGGCGCGCACGCTGGACGCTGCCGCCTACTGCGCCGAACTCGAACGCCCGGCGCAGCGCTTCCAGGCGATGACGGGTCAGGGCTTGGGCCGCATCTTCCGGGCACCCGCCGGCAAGACATCGCCGGCCTTGCTGGCCGCTGCCAAACACTGCGGCTGGACCCATGTCGGCTGGGCGGCTGCAGGCTTTCTCGGCGACGAACTGCCGAGCGACAAGTTCTCCAACGAACGCCTGCTGAAGCAGGCCTTGCGCGACATCCGGCCTGGCGACATCCTGGTGGCCCACCTGGGCATCTGGTCGCGGCGCGATCCCTGGGCGCCGGCGGTGCTGGAGCCGCTGATCGCCGGCCTGAAGGACCGCGGTCTGTGTTTTGCCACCTTGCGCGAGCACCCGACGCTGGGCCGTGCCGCTGCCGCGTCCTGACACGATGGACCCGATCGACCTGTTCCTGAACCTGCAGCAGTGGCTGTTCGAGACCTTGCTGCAGCCGCTGATGTTCCACACCGGCATGGGCAACCTGGTCGAGGAAGGTTACCGCGCCACCGGCTGGCTGCTGGTGGGCCTGCTGCAGATCGGCGTGATGCTGACGCTGTTTCACGCGCTGGAGCGCTGGCGCCCGGTGGAGGCTGTGAGCGACCGCGCCGCCGTGCGTGTGGACATGGTCTACACGCTGATCCACCGCCTGGGCCTGTTCCGCGTGCTGATGTTCTTCACGCTGGACCCGCTGTGGGACACGCTGATCGGCCAGTTGCGGGTGGCTGGCCTGCCGACCTTTTCGCTCGACGACCTGTGGCCCGGCGTCACCGACCGCGCCATCGTCAGCTTCCTGCTCTACCTGCTGCTGTTCGATCTGGTGGACTACCTGCTGCACCGTGCCCAGCACAACGTCGGCTGGTGGTGGCAGCTGCATGCCCTGCACCACAGCCAGCGCCAGATGACGCTGTGGTCGGACAACCGCAACCACCTGCTCGACGACGTCATCCGCGACAGCCTGTTTGTCGTCGTTGCGCTGTTCGTCGGCATTCCGCCGGGTCAGTTCATTGCCGTCGTCGCCTGCACGCAGCTGCTGGAAAGCCTGTCGCATGCCAACGTGCGCCTGTCCTTCGGCCCGCTGCTGGGGCGGCTGCTGGTCAGCCCGCGTTTCCACCGCTTCCACCACACCATCGGCTGGGGCCACGAGTCCAAGGGGCCGGGCTCGCTGGGCGGGCACAACTTCGCCGTGCTGTTCCCGGTCTGGGACATGCTGTTCGGCACCGCGCGTTTCGACGACCGCTACGATGCCACCGGCATCCGCGACCAGCTCGACGGCCGCGACTACGGGCGCGGCTTCTGGGCCCAGCAGTGGCGCGGCCTGCGGCGCTTGTTCTCGGCAAAGGCATGAACCTCCTCTTCGACAGCTTCTGGCGTGCCGCGGCCTACTGCGTGCATCCACGCGTGATCCTGTGGTCGCTGCTGCCGCTGCTGCTGGCCGGCGGCGCCACCTTCGTGCTCGGCTGGTTCTACTGGGAAGCCGCGGTCGACGCAGTGCGTGCCGCGCTGGAGCAATGGGCGCTGATCGCCGCGGCGATGCGCTGGCTCGACTCGGTGGGTGCGCAGGGCCTGCGTGCGCTGGTGGCGCCGCTGATCGTCGTCGCGCTGGCGGTGCCTGCCGTCGTGCTGCTGTCGCTGCTGCTGGTGGCCTTGCTGATGACGCCGGCCATCGTGAACCTCGTCGCCGCGCGGCGTTTTCCGACGCTGGAGCGCAAGCAGGGCGGCGGTTGGTGGCAAGGCCTGGCCTGGAGCCTGGCCTGCACGGTGGCGGCGCTGGCTGCGTTGGTGCTGAGCATTCCGCTGTGGTTCGTGCCGCCGCTGGTGCTGGTGCTGCCGCCGCTGATCTGGGGCTGGCTGACCTACCGCGTGTTTGCCTTCGACGTGCTGGCGGCCCATGCCAGCGCTGCCGAACGCCGGCGGCTGCTGAGCGCGCAGCGCTGGCCGCTGCTGGCGATGGGCGTGATCTGCGGCTACCTCGGCGCGGCACCGTCGCTGCTGTGGGCGGCGAGTGCCGCGACGCTGATCTTCGCGCCGCTGCTCGTGGTCGCGTCGGTGTGGTTGTACACGCTGGTGTTTGCCTTTGCCGCCTGCTGGTTTGCCCACTTCGCGCTGGCCGCGCTGCAGATGCAGCGCCTGGCCGATGCCCCGCCGGCCCCGGTGCCGGACCCCGTGGAGGTCCTGCCTGCACCATGAACATCGGCCTCATCATCATCGGCGACGAGATCCTGTCCGGCAAACGCCAGGACAAACATCTCGCCAAGGTCATCGAACTGCTGGACGCACGGGGCCTGCAACTGGCCTGGGCGCGTTATGTCGGCGACGACCGCGCCCGCATCACCGAAGCGCTGCAGGCTGCCTTCGCCGGTGGCGACCTGGTGTTCAGCTGCGGCGGCATCGGCGCCACGCCCGACGACCACACACGCC
>JBASTF010000772.1:0-3445 GCA_049274755.1 Rubrivivax sp.
GCGCAGCTGCGCGCGGCATCGGACAGCGTGCTGCTTTGCACCTGGGGCGGCAGCGGCGCGCAGGCGGCCAGCAGCGCGGCCGCGGGCAGCAGATGGGTGCTGCGCATGGTCAATCCGCCTTGAAGCCGGTGGCCTTGACCACGGTGGCCCAGCGTGCAGCCTCGGCCTTCAGCATGCGTTCGGTGTCGGCGCGTGAGCTGCCCAGCACGGTGAAGCCGGCCTCCTGCAGCTTGCTCTTCACGTCCGGGCTTTGCAGCGCCGCGGCGGTGGCCTTTTGCACCGTGTCGGCCACCGCGGCGGGTGTGCCGGCCGGCACCAGCACGGCGAACCAGGCCGAGAAGTCGGCCTTGGGGAAACCGGCTTCGCCGAAGGTCGGCAGTTCGGGCAGCTGCGACGAACGCTGCGGCGCCGTGGTCGCCAGCGCCCGCACCTTGCCGCCCTTCACCTGGGCCACGGCCAGCGCCGTGCTCATGAAGGCCGCCTGCACGTCGCCGGCAACGATGGCGGTGATGGCGTCGCCGGTGGCGCGGTAGTGCACCGGCTCGACGCCGAAACCGGCCATCTCGCCGAAGACCTCGGCACCGAAGTGGCCCGGTGTGCCGGCGCCGAAGGTGCCGAAGTTGACCTTGTCCTTGCGGCCCTTGTAGGCGGCCACGAACTCGGCCACCGTCTTCGCCGGCGAGCTGTTCGGCACCACCAGCACGAAGTCCGAGCGAACGACTTCGCTCAGGCCCGCGAACTCACGCGCCGGGTCGTAGGGCAGCTTGCCGTAGGCCGCCGGCGCGATGCTGATCGAGCCGACCTCGCCCAGCAGCAGCGTGTAGCCGTCGGCCGGGCTCTTGGCCACGGCCTGGGCCGCGATCTGGCCACCGGCGCCGGCACGGTTGTCGACGACGAAGGACGGCGCCTTCAGCAGTTCGCCGAGCTTCTGGCCCAGCGTGCGTGCCACGACGTCGGGCCCGGTGCCGGGCGGGAAGCCGACGACCAGCCTGACCTGGCGGTCGGGGTAGTCGGCATGGGCGAAGGTCGGGCAGACCAGGGCGGCGGCCAGGGCCAGGCCCGGCAACACGAAGCGGCGGTTCATGCGAGTGTCTCCTGTCGGCATCTTGCGCACAGTGTGGGCGCGCCGCCGCCGCGGCGCTGTCATCCCAGAGATCGACAGCCGGTGCCGCCGCCACCGCCTACTGTGCCGTGCCGAAGCTGGCGAAGAGCTCGCTCTTGAAGTGCATGCCCAGGCGGACGAAGGCGCGGGCGCGGTAGGTTTTCACCGTCGCGATGCTGAGGCCCATGTCGGCGGCGATGCCGTCGTAGCTCCAGCCGCGCAGCAGGCGTTCGCAGACGTCGAGCTCCCGTTCGGTGAGCTCGGCGCACTGCGCCTGCAGCCGCTGGCGCGGCGAGGCCGGGTGCTGCAGCGCGACGTGGCGGCGCACGGCGGCCAGCAGCAGCGGCGCTGCCGTGGCCAGGGCCGCCAGGTCGGCATCGTCGAAGCGGCCCTGGTGGGCATGGCGGTAGAAGTTCACCGCGAACAACGAGGCATCGCCGCCACGTTCGGCCACCGACAGCCGCTCGACGACACCATGGCGGCGGTAGATCGCGTCGCGGTGGTCGGCGCTGGGCACCTCGTCGGCATGCATGCGCAGCAGGCCCTGGGTGCCGGGCGCCACGGCGTCGAAGCTGCGGTCGGCGCGGTAGAGCCCGTCTTCGTAGGCGCGGAAGCAGCTGCGGGTGGTGTCGGCCACACCCAGGCTGGCCGACAAGTGCAGCACCGGCGGCCGTTCGCGCCACACCTGGTAGACCGACCAGGAAGCGGCATGCAGGCCGGCGCCGTTCAGCCCGCGCAACGCAGCGGCGGCGAAATCGGGCGCGCCGACGCCGCCGATGACACGCCCCAGCGCGGTGCTGCCGGCGGTGGGCACAAGGGTCCAGTGCTGCATGCTGTCGTCTTCAGGGATGACTGCCGGCAAGACCTGTGCCGCGCCGGCTGCTGCATGATGCCGGCCAACGCCCGCTTGTCCATCCTTGTTGTCACCATGCCCGACCTGCCGTTGCCCCCGCCGCCGCCCCTGCTTGCCATGGCCCGCGTGCGCTGCGAGGTCGGCGCCCTGGTGTCGCTGGGCCCGGCCAAATACGGCGAACGCCGCTACGTGCCGCTGGGCGGCGGCACCGTGCAGGGGCCGGAGCTCAACGGCACGCTGGTCGAAGGTGGCATCGACTGGCAGGTGGCGCGTGCCGACGGTGTGCTGGACATCGCCGCGCACTACGTCATCCGCACCGACGACGGCGCCCTGGTCGAAGTGCAGAGCGAAGGCCTGCGCCATGGCCCGCCCGAGGTGATGGCGCGGCTGGCGCGTGGCGAGAACGTGCCGCGCGAGGCCTACTTCTTCCGCACCGTCGTGCGCTTCACCACCGGCGCGCCGGCCTGGCTGCACCTGAACCGCACGCTGGCGCTGGCGGTGGGCCAGCGCGAGGCGCGGCTGGTGCTGCTGGACCTGTACCGCATCACCTGAGCCTGCCGGCCTACCTACGGCAAGGGATGTCGACACGCCACCCTTGGTAGCAGCATAGGCGCCGACGCTGCAGTTGGTGGAGGCGCGCGATGGACAAGGACGACAAGTCGTCAGGCGGCCCGCCGGGCGGCGGCCTCGTCGTGCTGGCGCTGCTGACGGCCGGCGTGATCTTCGTTGCCAACAAGCCGCTGGAAAGCAGCCGGCCCGTGCAGCCGGAACAGCGCTTCGAGCGCAGTGCTGCAGCCCAGGACGCCGACGCACGCCTGTGGCAGGACCCCTTTGCCGCCGTTGCCAAGGCGCGTGAACGTGCCGCGCGGCCGCCAGGCACTGCCGCCAGCGAAGCGGCGGCGCACAGCGAACAGCGCTTCACCGCAGAACTGGAGCGCCAGGCCAAGGCGGGCGGCAAAGGCGGCGCGCTGGTGCTGGCGGTGATGCTGTCGGGCGGGCCCTATGCCGAACGCAGCGAAAGCCGCCTGCGCACCCGCCACGCCGTGCTGTCGGGGCTGAGCGCACGTGGTTTCGTGCCTGTGGACAGCGAACACCTGGGCTACTTCCTGCCCGACGACAACAGCAACGGCAGGCTGCCCGAGACCATTCCGTTCGAGAGCTTCGAACCGAACCCGGACATGCAGACGCGCAACGAAGCCAGCCGGCACAGCCATGTGGTCGTGCTGTGGCTGGACAGCGGCTCGTTTTTCCAGCGGCCGCTGCTGCGCCTGACCGAACTGGCCGAACGCACCGGCCGCCAACTGGCCGCCGCCGGACTGCCGCTGCGGTGGCGGGTTCTGGGGCCCTCGTCGTCCGACGGGCTGCGCGCCATCATCGACGAAGCGGATGCGGACATCGGCCCGCTGCTGCCGGCGCTGAAGGCACTGGACCTGCGCTTCGTCTCGCCGGCCGCCACCGTGCCCGACCGCCTGCTGCTGCGTGGCACGGCC
>JBASTF010000773.1:0-4138 GCA_049274755.1 Rubrivivax sp.
ACGCGGCCAGCCAGGCCAGCAGAGCAGCCGCGCGCCGCATGCCCGGCCTCAGCCCTTCAGCACCTTGCGCACCACCGCCGCGACGTTCTCGGCCGTCAGGTGGAAATGCTTGAACAGCACACCGGCCGGCGCACTCTCGCCGTAGCGGTCCAGGCCGACGACGGCGGCGCAGCCGTATTTCCACCAACCGTCGGTGACACCGGCTTCGACGGCGATGCGCGGCAGCTTCTTCGGCAGCACGGACTTCTTGTAGTCCTTGTCCTGGCGGTCGAACACCGTCGTGCTGGGCAGGCTGACCACACGCACCGCGATCTTGGCCTTGGCCAGTTCGGCCTGCGCGTGCAGCGCCAGCTGCACTTCGCTGCCGGTGGCGATGAGGACGGCCTGCGCCTTCTTCTTCAGCCCCACCTCGGACGGTTCGGACAGCACGTAGCCGCCCTTGCCGATGGTGTCCAGGCCGGCCTTGGGCAGGTAGGGCAGGTTCTGCCGGCTCAGCAGCAGCGCGCTGGGGCGTGTGGTGTTGCCGATGGCCATGGTCCAGGCCACCGCCGTTTCGGCGGTGTCGGCCGGGCGCCAGACGTCGAGGTTGGGGATCAGCCGCAGGCTGGCCGCGTGTTCCACGCTCTGGTGCGTGGGGCCGTCTTCGCCGAGGCCGATGCTGTCGTGCGTGAAGACGTGGATGACACGGCGCTTCATCAGCGCCGCCATGCGGATGGCGTTGCGGCTGTAGTCGCTGAAGGTCAGGAAGGTGCCGCCGTAGGGGATGTAGCCGCCGTGCAGCGCGACGCCGTTCATGATGGCGGCCATGCCGAACTCGCGCACGCCGTAGTTGATGTGGCGGCCGCCGTTCGGCACGCCGGCTTCGTCGAAGCGCAGCGCCGGCGTGCTGCTGGTGTTCGTCAGGTTGCTGCCGGTGAGGTCGGCGCTGCCACCCAGCAGTTCGGGCAAGGCCTTGGTGAACACTTCCAGCGCGATCTGGCTGGCCTTGCGGCTGGCCACCGTCTCGGCCTTGGTGTGCGCAGCGACGACGGCGTCGACCGCCGTCTGCGCGAAGTTGGCCGGCAGCTTGCCTTCCATGCGGCGCGCGAACTCGGCGGCCAGTTCGGGGAACGCAGTCTTGTAGGCGGCAAAGCGTGTGGCCCAGGCGGCTTCGGCGGCGTCGCCGGCGGCCTTGGCGTCCCAGGCGCCGTAGGCCTCTTCGGGAACGACGAAGGGCTCGTGGCTCCAGCCCAGCGCTTCGCGCGTCAGCTTGATCTCGTCGGCGCCCAGCGCCTCGCCGTGCGCCTTCGCGGTGCCGGCGCGGCTCGGCGAGCCCTTGCCGATGGTCGTCTTGCAGACGATCAGCGTCGGCGCCGTCGCCGCGGCCTGGGCCTGCACGAGGGCAGCGTCCACGGCGTCGACGTCGTGGCCGTCGATGGGGCCGACGACGTTCCAGCCGTAGCTGCGGAAGCGCCCCGGCACGTCGTCGACGAACCAGGGCTGGACCTTGCCGTCGATGCTGATGCCGTTGTCGTCGTACAGCGCCACCAGCTTGTTCAGTTTCCAGGCCCCGGCCAGCGCGCAGGCTTCGTGGCTGATGCCTTCCATCAGGCAGCCGTCGCCGAGGAAGGCGTAGGTGCGGTGGTCGACGATGCTGTGGCCGTCGCGGTTGAACTCCTGCGCCAGCAGCTTCTCGGCCAGCGCCATGCCCACCGCGTTGGTGATGCCCTGGCCCAGCGGGCCGGTGGTGGTTTCCACACCCGGTGTCACGTCGACCTCGGGGTGGCCCGGCGTCAGGCTGTGCAGTTGGCGGAAGTTGCGCAGCTCGCTCATCGCCAGGTCGTAGCCCGTCAGGTGCAGCAGCGCATAGATCAGCATCGAACCGTGGCCGTTGCTCAGCACGAAGCGGTCGCGGTCGGCCCACAGCGGGTTGGCCGGGTTGTGCTTCAGGTGCCGGCTCCACAGTGCCACGGCGATCTCGGCCATGCCCATGGGCGCGCCGGGGTGGCCGGAATTGGCTTGCTGCACGGCATCCATGGCCAGGGCGCGGACTGCGTTGGCCATCAGGGAGGTGGGCTGGGCGGTGACGGAAGGCATGGGTGGCGGAAGATTGCGGGAGCCCTCGATTCTAAAAGGCGCGCCAAAAGGCGCACGCGGCAGGCCGCAGGTAGGATGTGCTTGGGGGACACCAGCGGCCCAAGCAGCCGGTGGTGCGATTCAGGGGGTCGTTGGTGCATGCCGGGGCGAGCAGTACATGCCAGGCGTGAAACGAGAACAGACCTTGCGGCGCTTGCACCGGGCCGCAGGCGCGCTGGTGCTGTTGAATCTGGGCCTGGCGGCGGTGATGGCGGGCAGCGACGCCGTCGCGCTGGCACGGCCGAACTGGGCGGTGCTGGCCCTGGCGCTGATGCTGCCGGTGTCGCTGGCCTTGCTGGCCCTGCTGTGGCGGCTGGTGCGGGCTGCCGACAACAGCCGCCAGCGGCTGCTGGCCGCGATCGAGGCCTTGCCGGCCACCTTCGAGTTCTACGACACCGACGACCGCCTGGTGCTGTACAACGCCCAGCTGCGGCAGCGCTACCCGCACATGGCGCAGCATCTGGACCAGCGCCTGTCCTATGAAGAACTGGCACGGCTGAACATCGCCGGCGGCGGCCACCCGGACTACGCCGGCCGCCCCGAGGACTGGCTGGCGCAGCGCAGCGCACAACGGGCGCAGCCGGGCCGCCACCCGCCCCTGCTGGTGCCGACCAACGACGGTGGCTGGCTGCAGGTCCACGAAACGCGGCTGGACGACGGCAGCACGGTGGCCATCCGCGTCGACGTCAGCGAACTCGTCGCGCAGCGTGTGGCGCTGGAGCAGGCGCGGGCCGAGGCCGAACTCGCCCGCACGCGGCTGGAAGACGCGATCGAGGCGCTGCCGGCCGGCTTCGAGCTCTACGACGCCGAGGACAGGCTGGTGATGAGCAACCGCCAGATGGCCGACATGTACCCGCTGGTGACCGAGATGCTGCTGCAGCGGCCCAGCTTCGAGGCCCTGGTGCGCAGCAACTTCGAACGCGGCGGGCTGCCGGTGCTGGAAGGCGACGGTGTCTTCGAACCCTGGCTGGTCGAGCGCCTGGCACAGCGCCGGCAGGCCGGCGACGCGCGCCTGCACCAGCTGCGCGGTGGCCGCTGGGTGCGCACCTACGAACGGCCGACACGCGAAGGCGGCATCGTCGGCGTGCGTGTCGACGTCACCGAGGTGATGCTGCAGAAGGCCGCTGCCGAGCAGGCCTCGATGCGCCTGCAGGACGCCATCGACGTGCTGCCCGACGCCTTTGCGCTGTTCGACGCCGACGACCGCCTGGTGGTGTTCAACGCACGTTACCTGCATGTGTTCGGCGACGCCGCCACGCTGCAGCCCGGCATGCGCTTCGAGGAGATCCTGCGCCTGGGCCTGGCCTGCGGCCAGTACCCGCAGGCCGCAGGCCGCGAGGAAGCCTGGCTGGCCGACCGGCTGGAGCGCCACCGCAACCCCGACGGGCGCGCCTTCCTGCAGGAATTCGCCGGCAACCGCTGGCTGTGGACCGACGAACGTCGCATGCGCGACGGCGGTGTCGCCGGTGTGCGCACCGACGTCACCGGCATGGTGCACCGCGAGCAGGAGCTGCAGCGCCTGAACGAACGCCTGGACACGCTGAACCTCGAACTCTCGCAGCTCTCGGACACCGACGCGCTGACCGGCCTGGCCAACCGCCGCCACTTCGACCGCCGGCTTGCCGCCGAAGCGGCGCGTGTGCGGCGCCACCGCATGTCGCTGTCGCTGCTGCTGCTGGACGTGGACCACTTCAAACGCTTCAACGACCAGCACGGCCACCCGGCCGGCGACGCCTGCCTGCGCCAGGTGGCCACGCTGCTGGCCAGCGCGGCACGCCGGCCCAACGACCTGGTGGCGCGCATCGGCGGCGAGGAGTTTGCGATCCTGCTGCCGCACCAGGACGGCGACGAGGCCGAACTCGTGGCACGGCACTGCCTGCGGGCGCTGGACGGTGCCGCCATCGCACACGGCGATTCGCCGGTGGCCGGCCATGTGACGCTGAGCGTGGGCATCGCCGACGCCTCGCTGCTGCCCGAGGCCGACGCACCGGCCCTGCTGGCCGCTGCCGACGCTGCGCTGTAC
>JBASTF010000774.1:0-12940 GCA_049274755.1 Rubrivivax sp.
GTGCCAGCACGTCATCCACCGTCGTCGCGAAGCGGCGCTGGTCGGGCCGCAGCGCCGGCTGCGTGAAGCCGGCCCGCTCGTACAGCACCGGCAGCAGCGTCAACCCGGTGCCGGCGGCGTGCGCGGCATCGGCCAGGGCCTGGCACATCGCGGCCGGATCGTCGTAGCGCGAGCCGTCCGGCGCATGCTGCAGGTAGTGGAACTCGCAGACCTGGGTGTAGCCGCCGGCCAGCAGTTCCAGGTACAGCTGGGCGGCGATGTCGCGCAGCTGCTCGGGTGTGATGCGCAGTGCCGCGCCGTACATGCGGTCGCGCCAGGACCAGAAGTCGTCGTGTGCCGACGCGCGGCGTTCGGCCAGCCCGGCGAAGGCACGCTGGAAGGCATGGCTGTGGGCGTCGACCAGGCCGGGCAGCACCGGGCCGGGCAGGACTTCGGCGCCCTCGGGCGCGGCGGTGTCGCAGGCGATCTCGGCCCAGTGGCCATCGGCACCGATGCGCAGCAGCACCTGCTGCCGCCAGCGGCCAGCCACCCAGGCGGCCGGTGCCCACAGCGTGTGTGTCAGGGCCGCCATGCCAGCATCGCCTGCATCAGCCCACGCAGCAGCGGCTGCACCTGGGCGGCCAGCGCCGGGTCGTAGGCATGGGGCGGCTGCATGTAGCAATGCCAGCCCATCTCCATCTGCACCGCATGCCAGCCCTGGGCCGGGCGGCCGTAGTGGCGTGTGATGTAGCCGCCCTTGAAGCGGCCGTCGATCACGTGGCTGTGCGCACCGTGGCCAGCCAGCACCTGGGTGAAGGCTTCGCGCAGTGCCGGCGCGCAGCTGGCGCCGCTGGCCGTGCCCAGGTTCAGGTCGGGCAACCGGCCGTCGAACAACCACGGCAGCTCGGCCTGGATGCTGTGGCCATCGAACAGCAGCGCATGGCCATGTTGCGCCTGCAGCCGTGTGAGTTCCGCCGACAAGGCATCGTGGTACGGCCGCCAGTAGGTGTGGACACGGCGCTGCACTTCGGCGTCGTCGGGCGCCTGGCCTTCGCGGTACAGCGGCTCGCCGGTGAAGAAGCGGGTCGGGCACAGCTCGGTGTTGTTCGCGCCGGGGTACATCGGCGTGTTCTCCGGCGGCCGGTTCAAGTCGACGACATAGCGTGCATGGCGCGGCACGATGAAGCTGGCGCCGAGGTCCTTCACGAAGGCATAGAGCCGGTCCAGGTGCCAGTCGGCATCTTCGACCTGCAAGGCCCGCGGCTGCAGGCGGGCACCGATGTCGGGCGGGATCACGGTGCCGGCATGCGGCACGCTGACCAGCAGCGGCGCCGTGCCGCGGTGCAGGGTGTAGATGCTGTTGTCGTTCATCATCGCTCCACGCCGGCGACGACGACGCGCCGGCAGGGGTTGTGGCCGAAGCCGTAGGCCAGTTCGTTGGCGTGTGCGCGGTCCCAGACCACGAAGTCGGCGCGCTGGCCCACTGCGAGCCGGCCGCGGTCGTGCAAGCCCAGGGCCCGTGCGCCGTTGACGGTGGCGCCGCGCAGCGCTTCTTCCGGCGTCAGGCGGAAGAAAGTGCAGGCCATGTTCAGCATCAGCAGCAGCGACAGCCCGGGGCTGGAGCCGGGGTTGTGGTCGCTGGCGATGGCGATGGGCACGGCGGCGTCGCGCAGCGCCTGCACCGGTGGCAGCTTGGTTTCGCGCAGGAAATAGAAGGCGCCGGGCAGCAGCACGGCCACGGTGCCGGCGGCGGCCATGGCTTGCACACCGGCCTCGGACAGCCATTCGAGGTGGTCGCAGCTCAGGGCGCCATGCTGCGCCGCCAGCGCCGCGCCGCCCTGGTCGCTGAGCTGTTCGGCATGCAGCTTCAGCGGCAGGCCCAGTGCCCGTGCCGCTTCGAAGACACGTTGCGTCTGCGCCGGGCTGAAGGCGATGCGTTCGCAGAAGGCGTCGACGGCATCGACCAGGCCCTGGGCCTGCAGCGCCGGCAGCCAGTTGCAGACGGCGTCGATGTAGTCGTCGGCGCGGCCGTCGAATTCGGGCGGCAGCGCGTGGGCGGCCAGGCAGGTGGTGTGCACCGTCAGCGCCAGGCGCCGGCCGAGTTCACGGGCCACACGCAGGCAGCGGGCCTCGTGTTCCAGCGACAGGCCGTAGCCCGACTTGATCTCCAGCGTCGTCACGCCTTCGGCCATCAGCACCAGCGCACGCTGCGTGGCGCTGTGCAGCAGCGTGTTGTCGTCGGCCACGCGCGTGGCGGCCACGGTGCTGCGGATGCCGCCACCGGCACGTGCGATCTCTTCGTAGCTCGCACCTTGCAGCCGCAGCTCGAATTCACGGGCACGGTGGCCGCCGTAGACCAGGTGGGTGTGGCAGTCCACCAGGCCGGGCGTGAGCAGCGCGCCGTCGAGCGTGTGTTCGGCATCGGCCTGCAGGCCGGGCGGCAGGTCGGCATCGGCGCCCACCCAGCGCAGCACACCGTCCTGCACCAGCATCGCGCCATCGTGAATCTCGCCCCAGCCATTGCTGCCGGCCAGCGTCGTCAGGCGCGCATGGCGCCACAGCGTGGTGCTCATGGGGCGACACCGATCCACAGGCTGTCGGCCGGGCCGTGCAGCGCACCGGGCGGCAGGTTCCACAGCAGCGTGCGTGTGCTGCGGTCGAAACGCCCGCGCAGCGGCCAGTCCTCGTCGAAGTGCGGGCCTTGTTGCAGCGTGCCGCGTGCGCCGCCGTGCAGCAGCACGTTCAGGTCGCGTGTCATGCCATCGAGCAGGCGGCAGCCCGGCGCATCGGCGCCGTCGAAACACAGCGGTGCATCGGCCTGGCGCTGCAGCCGCGAGCCGCTGGCGAACTGCAGTTCCACACCGGCGCCTTCGATGACGGCGAACCAGCGTGTCACACCGGGGTAGGGCGAAAACGGTCCGTCCTGCGTGATGTCGGCCAGGCTCAGGCGCACGCGCAGCGCATCTGCCCGCGGCCACAGCAGCAGGTCGCGTGTGATGCCGCCGCCGTTTTTCCAGGGCACCGGTGCCACGTCGTCGGCGCGGATCGTCAGCAGGCTCATGGCTTGAAGCGCCCTTCGATGGCGTAACGCTGCCCCGGGTGCACGAGGCGGGCGATGGTGATGGGCTGGCCACGGCTTTCGGTGCGGCGCACGACGACCAGGCAGGCTTCGTTGGCGCCGATGCCCAGCAGCCGAGCTTCGTCGGCCGTCGGTGCACTGGCCTCGATCGAATACTGGCCCTGCCACTGCGGCACCTGCTGCAGCAGGTAGTGCGTGGGTGTGGTCGCGCGGAAGTCCACGGCCAGGTAGCCGGGCGCCCAGGCCGGGTTCACGTAGCGGTCTTCGCACTGCAGCGGCACGCCGTTGCAGCGGTGCAGGATCAGCGTGTGGAAGACCTTGGCACCGGTTTTCAGGCCCAGGCGCTCGGCCAGCGCCGCCGGCGCCCGTTCTTCCTGCGCGATGTGGACCTCGGCCTCGTGCTGCTGGCCACGCGACTCGATCTCTTCGTGCAGGTCGCGGATGGCCAGCACCGAGGCCAGGCGGTGCAGCGGCGCGGCAAAGGTGCCGACCCCCTGCGAACGCTGCACCAGGCCTTCGGCCTGCAGTTCACGCAGTGCGCGGTGTACCGTCATGCGGCTGACGCCGAACTGCGCCACCAGCTCGGCCTCCGACGGCATCAGCGCACCCGGCGCCCAGCGGCCGGCGGCCAGGCCGTCCTTCAGGTGCTGCTTGACGCGGGCGTACGGGGGCGCCTTGCCGGAGGAACGCATGCCGACGATGCTACTTGCCTTAACTTGTCTAGACAAGTAGAGTGCACGCTCGTTGCATCGCCGGGAGCGCCGCCATGACCGATCTGTCCGCCATCCACGCCACGGCCCAGCCCAGAACGGTGCGTGCACCACGCGGCAGCACGATCAGCTGCACGAACTGGCTGGTCGAAGCGGCCTACCGCATGATCCAGAACAACCTGGACCCGGAAGTGGCCGAGAACCCCGATGCGCTGGTGGTCTACGGCGGCATCGGCAAGGCGGCGCGCAACTGGGACTGTTTCGAGGCCATCCTGCGCAGCCTGCAGGCGCTGAAAGCCGACGAAACCCTGCTGGTGCAAAGTGGCAAGCCGGTGGGCGTGTTCCGCACGCACGAAGACGCGCCGCGTGTGCTGCTGGCGAACTCCAACCTGGTGCCCAAGTGGTCGACCTGGGAGCATTTCCACGAGCTCGACCGCAAGGGCCTGATGATGTACGGCCAGATGACGGCCGGCAGCTGGATCTACATCGGCAGCCAGGGCATCGTGCAGGGCACTTACGAAACCTTCGTCGAAGCCGGCCGCCAGCACTGCGGCGGTGATCTCGCCGGGCGCTGGATCCTCACCGCCGGCCTGGGCGGCATGGGCGGCGCGCAGCCGCTGGCCGCCACCTTTGCCGGTGCCTGCAGCCTGACCATCGAGTGCCAGCAAAGCCGCATCGACTTCCGCCTGCGCAGCCGCTATGTCGACGAACAGGCCGCCGACCTGGACGACGCGCTGGCACGCATCGCGAAGTACACGGCCGAGAAGAAGGCGGTGTCGATTGCGCTGCTGGGCAACGCAGCGCGCATCCTGCCGGCGCTGGCCGAGCACTTCAAGTCCGGCGCCGCCAACCGGCCGGCCCTGGTGACCGACCAGACCTCGGCGCACGACCTGGTCAACGGCTACCTGCCGGCCGGCTGGTCGGTGGAGCAGTGGCGTGCGGCGGCGGCCGAGCCGGCGCGCCATGCCGAACTGCGCGAGGCTGCGGCACAAAGCTGCGCCGTGCACGTGAAGGCCATGCTGGCCTTCCAGCAAATGGGCATTCCGACTGTGGACTACGGCAACAACATCCGCCAGGTGGCCTTCGACGCCGGCGTGGACAACGCCTTCGACTTCCCGGGCTTCGTGCCGGCCTACATCCGGCCGCTGTTCTGCCGCGGCGTCGGCCCCTTCCGCTGGGTGGCGCTGAGCGGCGACCCGGAAGACATCCGCAAGACCGACGCGAAGATGAAGGAGCTGTTCCCCGAGGACAAACACCTGCACCGCTGGCTGGACATGGCCGGTGAGCGCATCGCGTTCCAGGGCCTGCCGGCGCGCATCTGCTGGATCGGCCTGGGTGAACGCCACCGCGCCGGCCTGGCCTTCAACGAGATGGTGAAGTCGGGTGAGCTGAAGGCGCCCGTCGTCATCGGCCGCGACCATCTGGACAGCGGCTCGGTGGCCAGCCCCAACCGCGAGACCGAAAGCATGCAGGACGGCAGCGACGCCGTCAGCGACTGGCCGCTGCTGAACGCGCTGCTGAACACCGCCGGCGGCGCCACCTGGGTCAGCCTGCACCATGGCGGCGGTGTCGGCATGGGCTATTCGCAGCACAGCGGCGTCGTCATCGTCTGCGATGGCACGGACGCCGCGGCCAAGCGCATCGAACGGGTGCTGTGGAACGACCCCGGCACCGGCGTGATGCGCCATGCCGACGCCGGCTACGGCATCGCCAAGGACTGCGCCCGACAGCAGGGCCTGAACCTGCCGATGGTGCGCTGATGCTGCTGCGCCCCGGCGATCTGACGCTCGACGAACTGCAGGCCATCCATGCCGGGGGCCAGCCGCTGGTGATGGACCCGCGGGCCTTGCCCGGCATCCTGGCCAGTGCCGCCATCGTGCGCGCCGCGGCCGAAGGGGATGCGGCGGTCTACGGCGTCAACACCGGCTTCGGCAAGCTGGCCAGCACGCGCATCAGCGAAGCCGACCTGGCGACGCTGCAGCTGAACCTGATCCGCAGCCACAGCGTCGGCGTCGGCGAGCCGCTGTCGCCGCCCGTCGTGCGGCTGATGCTGGCCACCAAGGCGGCCAGCCTGGCGCGGGGCCACTCCGGTGTGCGGCCGGTGGTCATCGACACGCTGCTGGCCGTGCACAACGCCGGCCTGGTGCCTTGCGTGCCCAGCCAGGGCAGCGTCGGCGCCTCGGGCGACCTGGCGCCGCTGTCGCACATGACGCTGGCCTTGCTGGGCGAGGGCGAGTTCCTGGTGACGCAGGAGGGCGACCCCACGGGTCGCATGGGCCAGCGCCAGCCCGCCGCTGCAGTGCTGCGCAGCAAGGGCATCCAGCCGCTGGTGCTCAGCGCCAAGGAAGGGCTGGCCTTGATCAACGGCACGCAGACCAGCACCGCGCTGGCCCTGCATGCGCTGTTTGCCTTCGAGCCGGTGCTGGAGGCGGCCCTGGTCATCGGCGCGACGACGGTGGACGCCGCACGTGGCAGCGACGGGCCCTTTGACCC
Organism: Rubrivivax sp.; assembly: GCA_049274755.1. Lineage (GTDB taxonomy): Bacteria > Pseudomonadota > Gammaproteobacteria > Burkholderiales > Burkholderiaceae_C > Rubrivivax. The sequence goes on from JBASTF010000774.1 coordinate 6,262, forward strand.
GCGCATCCACGCGCTGCGCGGGCAGCCGGGGCAGATCGACGTTGCGCAGTACTACCGGCAACTGCTGGCCGGCAGCGCCATCCGTGCCTCGCACCAGGAAGGCGACGACCGGGTGCAGGACCCTTACTGCCTGCGCTGCCAGCCGCAGGTCGTCGGTGCCTGTCTGGACCAACTCCGCCACGCAGCCCTGGTGCTGCTGCGCGAGGCCAATGCCGTCACCGACAACCCGCTGGTCTTCGCCGACGACGGCATGATGGTCCCGGGATCCGGGTCTCCCGGTCCCGGGACAGCCCCCCCGGGGGGTGGCGAGCGCAGCGAGCCTGGGGGCACCATGATCAGCGGCGGCAACTTCCACGCCGAGCCGGTGGCGCTGGCGGCCGACGCGATGGCCTGCGCCATTGCCGAGGTCGGCGCGATTGCCGAACGCCGCATCGCGATGCTGATCGACAGCAACGTCTCGCGGCTGCCGCCCTTCCTGACGGCCAATGCCGGGCTCAACAGCGGCTTCATGATCGCCCATGTCACCGCGGCGGCGCTGGCCAGCGAAAACAAGAGCCTGGCGCACCCGGCCAGCGTCGACAGCCTGCCGACCAGCGCCAACCAGGAAGACCATGTCTCGATGGCCACCTTCGCGGCGCGGCGGCTGCAGCCGATGATCAACAATGTCGCCCACATCCTGGCCATCGAATGGCTGGCGGCGGCGCAAGGCATCGAGTTCCTGCGCCCGCTGCGCAGTTCGGCTGCCATCGAAGCAGCGCATGCGCTGCTGCGCAGCCGTTGCCCCGCGATGGCGCAAGACCGCTTCATCGCGCCCGACATCGAGGCCGCCACGGCCGTGGTGCACGATGCGGCGCTGGCGCGCATCTTGCGAACGCTGGACGGTCTGCCGACACTCTGGACCCCGGCCTGACGACGACACCCCCCACGAGGAGCCCCATGAAGAAGACCTTCATCACCCTGGCCCTGGCCAGCATCGCCGCCACTGCGTCCGCGCAGGAGACCAAGCTGGCCATCGGCATCTCCGGCTGGACCGGCTTCGCGCCGCTGACGCTGGCCAAGGAAGCCGGCCTGTTCAAGAAGCACGGCCTGGACGTCAGCATCAAGAAGATCCCGCAGAAAGACCGCCACCTGGCCATCGCCAGCGGCGACATCCAGTGCGCGGCGACGACGGTGGAGACCTGGGTGGCGTGGAACGCCAACGGCGTGGCCACGACGCAGATCTTCCAGCTCGACAAGAGCTACGGCGCCGACGGCATGGTGGTGAAGCCCGGCATCAACAAGATCGCCGACCTGAAGGGCAAGACCGTGGCCGCCAGCGCGCCCGGCACGGCGCCGTACTTCACGCTGGCCTGGATGCTGAAGAAAAACGGCCTGACGCTGAAGGACGTGAAGATCGTCAACCTCGAGCCGCAGGCCGCCGCCAACGCGATGATCGCCGGCACCGATGGCATCGACGCCGCGATGACCTACGAGCCCTACCTGGGCGCCGTGCGCGCCAAGCCCGAAGCCGGCAAGATCATCGCGACGACGCTGGACTACCCGATGGTGATGGACACCTTCGGCTGCACGCCCGACTTCCTGGCCAAGAACCCCAAGGCCGCCAAGGGCCTGGCCGATGCCTACTTCGACGCCGTCGAGATGATCAAGGCCGAGCCGAAGAAGAGCTTCGAGATCATGGGCGCCGACGTCAAGCAGACCGGCGAGGCCTTCGAGAAGAGCCAGGCCTATCTGCGCTGGCAGGACCGTGCGGCGAACAACAAGTTCTTCGCCGGCGAACACGCCGCCTTCAGCAAGGACGCGGCCGACCTGCTGCTGGAAGCCGGCATCATCAAGGCGATCCCCGACCTGACGAAGCTCGCCAACACGTCCTTCATCAAGTGAAACCGCTCACGCCGGTGGCGCCGGGCACACGTGTGCTGCTCGGCGTGAGTTTTTTCGTGCTGTTCGTGGCCGTCTGGGCGGCGGCCACCTTCGGCGGCTTCGTCAGCAAGACCTTCCTGGCCGACCCGCTGACGATGCTGAAGAGCGGCCGCACGCTGCTGGTCGAGATGGGCTTCGGCTGGGACATCGGCTGGACCGTCTGGCGGGTGCTGGGCGGTTTCCTCATCGCCGCCGCCATTGCGCTGCCGCTGGGCGTGCTGATGGGGGCCTACAAGCCGGTGGAGGCGTTTTTCGAGCCCTTCGTCAGCTTCGCGCGCTACCTGCCGGCCTCGGCCTTCATTCCGCTGCTGATCCTGTGGGCCGGCATCGGCGAGGCGCAGAAGCTGGCCGTCATCTTCATCGGCAGCTTTTTCCAGCTGGTGCTGATGATCGCGGTGACGGTGGGCAACACGCGGCGCGATCTGGTGGAGGCCGCCTACACGCTGGGCGTCAGCGATCGCGGGCTGATCCGGCGTGTGCTGATTCCCGGCGCCGCGCCCGAGATCGCCGAGACGCTGCGCATGGTGCTGGGCTGGGCCTGGACCTACGTCATCGTCGCCGAACTGATCGGTGCCTCCACCGGCATCGGCCACATGATCACCGACAGCCAGGCCTTGCTGGCCACCGACCAGATCATCTTCGGCATCATCGTCATCGGCCTGATCGGGCTGCTGAGCGACCTGCTGTTCAAGCGCGTGAACCGGCTGCTCTTCCCCTGGGCGCAGGTCGGCCGTTGAGGCGCGCCGCAGGCCAGGGGCCTGCGTCGAGGATCCGTGGCACGGCGCCGGGTGCCGGAGCGTTCGAGTCCACCGCTTCGCATCTGTGAAGACGCGCTGCGGACAGCGACGTTGCGATAGCGGACGCGAATCATTCGCATTTGCGGTAGCATTCATGGCTGACGCCTCGCCGCCGCCGAACCGAACGCCTGAATCCATCAACCACAAGACCTTTGTTCGAACCTTCCATGAACCAAGACAGCCGCCGCCTCTGCAGGCCCGAACGGGCGAACTTCGTCCTCACACCGATCGCCCTGTGCGCTGGCATGGCATTGCATGGCGCCGCGATGGCGCAGCAGGCGCCGGCATCGGCCGCGCCTGCGACAACCACCGCCGTCAGCGAAGCAGCGACCACGATCACCATCACGGGGGCCCGGGTCAAGCGCATTTCCACCGGCGCGACCGGCCTGCCGCTGGACATCAAGGAGACGCCGCAGTCCATCAGCATCGTGACGTCGGAGCAGTTGCAGGACTTCCGGACCAGCACCATCAACGACGCGCTGCGCCTGGCGCCTGGCGTGACCGTCGACGCGTGGGAAACCAACCGCACCAGCTACACCATTCGCGGCTTCGACGTCGCGAACACGCAGGTCGACGGTGTCGGCATGCCCAATGGCTGGGGCATCGTCACGGGCGCGGTGGACACCTACGGCTACGAGAAGGTCGAGGTCATTCGCGGCGCCAACGGCCTGCTCACCGGCGTGGGCAATGCGGCGGGCACGATCAACTTCGTGCGCAAGCGCCCAACCAACGACAAGCAGGGGGAAGTGAACCTCAGCTACGGTTCGTGGAACACCGCGCGTGTCGAGGCAGACTATTCGACGCCGTTGAACAAGGACCGCAGTTGGGCCGCACGCATCGTGGTGGCGGGCGAGACCGGCGATTCCTGGCTGCGCGGCAACGAAAAGAAGCGCAGCTTCGTCTACGGCGTGATCGACGGCCAGATCGGAGACAACGGCGTTCTGACGCTGGGCTACTCCAACCAGCAGGACAACAGCACCGGCGTCTTGTGGGGCGCCCTGTACTTCGGCAACAGCAATGGCACCCAGGCTGCATGGAGCCGCGATGCGTCGACGACCCAGGATTGGACGAAGTGGGACACCGGCACGGACAACGCCTTTGTCGAATACACCCATCAGCTTTCCAGCAACTGGCAACTGAAGGCAACGTACAACCGTCGCGTCATCACGACCGACACCAAGCTGTTCTATGCCTACCTCACAGGCAGTGGTCTGGACCCACAGACGGGCGCTGGCCTGGCGGGTTTTGCCGGCCGTGGCAAGGACAAGCGCACCGAGGACATGGCCGAGGTTTCGCTGAGCGGCGACTTCCGTGCGTTTGGCCGCAAGCACGAGGTGCTGCTGGGCGCGGGCACGGCGAAGGCCCGCTTCGACTACGACGGCTACACCGCTGACTGCAGTGCTTCCGCTGCCTACGATCCTTTCGGCGCTGGCTGCTCGTACCTGATCATGCCGTCCTTCCCCTACCCGGGGAATCTGATCGCCGAACCGGTCTGGGGCGGTGTCTCGACCGCAGCCGGCGATCTCGCCGACTACACCGAAAAACGGAATCGGGTGTTCGGTTCGACACGGCTGGCTTTGACCGATCAGCTCAAGGGGATCATCGGTTTCAACTACGGCACCTACAAGCGCAGCGGCAACAGCTTCGGCACACCGCTGAATCAGGACGACAGCAAGCTGAGTCCGTATGCCGGCCTGACCTATGACTTCACCAGCAGCGTGCTGGGTTATCTCAGCTACTCGGACATCTACCTGCCGCAGAGCCAGGTCGATGCCAACAACAACTATCTCGCACCGAGCAAAGGCACGAACGTCGAAGCTGGCGTCAAGACCGACTGGCTGGACAAACGCCTGCTGACGACGGTGGCCGTCTTCAGCGCCAAGCAGACCGGCCTGGCCCTGCCGACCGGTCAAACCAACGCATTTGGCCAGGCCGTTTACGAAGCGGCGGACTACGTGAAATCCGAAGGGGTCGAGCTCGAGGCCACCGGCAAGGTCAACACATACATCGATCTCAGCTTCGGCTTCACGCGCCTGAAGCTCAGTGATCGGGGCGGTGACTCGGAGATCCTGCCGTGGGTGCCGCGCCGCACCGCCACGCTGTCGCTGATGGGGCGCCTGCCGGATGTGCCCGGTTTGAAGCTGGGCTTCAGCGGACGCTGGCAGAGCGACATCTCCAACACCGAATCGAGCGGTGTCACCGTGCGTCAAGACAGCTATCTGGTGCTCGGCGCCTTTGCCGCCTACCAGGTTTCGCCCGCGGCCACGGTGCGCTTCAACGTCAACAACCTGACGGACAAGACGTACATCAACACGCTGCGCTATGCAGGGTACTACGGTGCGCCGCGCAACTACCAGGTTTCGCTTGGGTACAAGTTCTGACCGACGTGCGGGCCAGGGCCGAGGTGTTCCGAGTTCTCGGCCCCGGGTGGCGCGGCCGAGCCTAAACTCGGCCGCATGAACCCACCCGCCTTGCTGCATGTGCGCGGCGTCGAGCGCCGCTTCGACAAGACGCTGGCCCTGCAGGCCACCGACCTCGCGGTCGCCGAAAACGACTTCATCACCATCCTCGGGCCCAGCGGCTGTGGCAAGAGCACGCTGCTGCGCATCGTCGCCGGCCTGGACACGCAGACCGCCGGCGAGGTGCTGCTCGACGGCCGTCGCATCAGCGGCCCCGGCGCCGACCGCGGCATGGTGTTCCAGAGCTACACGCTGTTCCCGTGGCTGACGGTGCTGGACAACGTGTGTTTCGGCCTGCGCGAACGGGGCCTGCAACGGGCGCAGCAGGTCGAGATCGCACAAGGTTTCCTGGCCAAGGTGGGGCTGAAGGGGTTTGCCAACCACTTCCCCAAGCAGCTGTCCGGTGGCATGCAGCAGCGCACGGCGCTGGCACGTGCACTGGCCAACGACCCACGCATGCTGTTGATGGACGAACCCTTCGGCGCGCTGGACCACCAGACCCGCGAGCTGATGCAGGAACTGCTGCTCGGCATCTGGGAGGCGCAGGCCAAGACCGTGCTCTTTGTCACCCACGACATCGACGAAGCCGTGTTCATGGGCAACCGCGTCGTCGTGATGAGTGCCAGACCCGGCCGCATCGTGCTCGACCGGCGTGTCGAACTGCCGCATCCCCGCAGCTACGCCGTGAAGACCACGCCGGCCTTCATGGCGCTGAAGGCCGAGCTCACCGAGGCTGTGCGGGCCGAGGTGCTGAAAGCCCAGGCAGCCAGCGAAGCACAGGCATAGACTGCAGGCATCGAGGCCGTCCGTGGAGGACCACGATGCTGCCCAAGCGCCTGGAACTGCTGCAAGGCATGCCGATCTTCGGCGCCTTGCGCTCTGATGCGCTGCAGGTGCTGCTGCGGCGCGCACAGACGGCCGAGGTGCCGGCCGGCAGCTTCTTCTTCCTGGAGAACGACCCCGCCAGCTCGATGTACGTGCTGGAAGGCGGCGACGCCTCGGTGATGAAGGTCTGGCGCGGCCGCGACTACGTGCTGAACCGGCTGGGCCCCGGCGACTGCTTCGGCGAGATGGCGTTGATGGACCTGCAGCCGCGCAGCGCCTCGGTGCGCGCCGACAGCCACTGCCACGCCATCGAGATCAGCCACGACGACCTGCTGCACCTCTACGAGCGCGACATCGAGCAGTTTGCGCTGATCCAGATGAACATCGGCCGCGAGGTCTGCCGCCGGCTGCGTGCCACCGACGAACTGCTGTTCCGCACCCGCCTGGGTGAACACCCGGTGGGGCCGGGCAGCTTCTTCAGCCCGGCCTGAGCCCAGGAACACGGCTCAGGGTTGCAGCGGGTCGGGTTCGGCCAGCAGCGCCTGGTCGCGCCCGGCGGCCTTGGCGCGGTACATCGCGGCATCGGCGGCACGCAGCAGGCTGTCCAGCGTCTGGCCATGCAGCCCCCGTTGTGCGACGCCGGCGGAGAACGTGGCCGGCCCGTCGATGGCCGGCAGC
>JBASTF010000775.1:0-7528 GCA_049274755.1 Rubrivivax sp.
AACCTGGGCCAACGACACGGCGAGCTTCTGCGTACAGACCATCACCGGGGTGGCGCCTGCCTCGGTCTGCATGTCGTCGTAGAGTGTGCGAACCAAGGCGCGCTTGCTGTCTGGCGTCACGTCGTTCTCGCCGCCGCGCTGCAGTTGCCAGACCCGGAGATCGATCACCGGTCGGAAGGGTTCCATCAAGTCGTCGACCAGTCGCATCGCGTTGTTGTCGTGGCTGTGGTGCAGGCCGATGCTTGGGTGCAGACCGGCGGCGACAACCGAGCGTGCCGTACAGGCGCGCAGAACGGTGTAGCCGTAGTTCAGCATGCCGTTGACGCCGCCGCCGTCCTGGTCGCGACGAAAGCTGTCACCGAACAGCAGGCTCCAGTAGCGGCGTGCGCCCTGCGCCTCGATGTTCTCGGGGTCGCCACTCTTCACCTTGCGCACGAGCGCGGTCAGCGGAGCCGTTGGCGAGCCTGCTGCTTCGAGTGCGGCTGCCTGTTGTTCCAGCTTGCACTTGACGACCGCCGCCCACATGCGCTTGTGCGTCGGCAGCGCAGCGGCGATCTGCGCTTCGATGCGGTGCGCCTGTTCGTAGTTGCCGTCGATGGGCAGCAGCATGCCGACGGCATTGTGGTTGGCCGCGCACAGCACGAATGGTGCACCTCGCTGCGCCAGCGCCACCAGCAGGTTGTTCGTGTAGCTCAGGCCATGGGCATTGGCGATCAGGGCCGCGATGTCGTCCAGCGGCACCTGGCCGAGTTCCTTGCGTTCGCCGTCGGTGTCTTGCACGACGAGAAACCCGCGGTGCATCGACAGGTGCCGGCGGTCGTCGGCGACTTCGACGATGCGGCCGATCATGACTGCTATACCTTGAAGCCAGGGTCGGTCAGTTCACCGATCGGTGAGATTGATATCTGTCGCCCCCGGGCCTTGAACAACGCCCCGGCCATGACAGACCCATAAACGAGGCCCGGTTCCTTCTCGTCGCTCCGCTGCCGCACATTGGCTTCCTGGTGCTCGGCCAGCGAGATCTGCCCGTTGGAGCCGATCTTCTTGATCGAGAGAACGCGGAGTTCGCCCTTGAACTCCGCCCGCAGATAGTCGCCATTCATCAACCGCATCACCAACGGCTTGCCGCTGGCGGAGCGGCTTCGGTCGCGCAGTGCGGCAACGCCGCCTTGGCGCACGCGCTGGTATGCCTCGAACGTCGACACCACCTCCCAGTCCCAGCGTCCGTTTTCGTCGCGCACGATCTCGATGCAGTAGTTGCTGTCGCCCTTGTAGCCCTTGTAGGGTCGTGCCTCGCCGTTCGGCAGCAGGCCGTGTCGCTGGCCAGCCTTGGCACTGCTGAAAGCGATGACCTTCAGGTTGTCTTCGAGGCGCGTGCGCTGGCCATCGATGTGCTTGTGGAAGCGCACACGGCCTTCACCCAGCAGGCCATAGGCCGTGTCGTTGTGCATCGCCCCTTCGTGCCCATGATCAGGCTTGTGGCTCACCCAGATGTGGTTCACCGCGCGCCGCACATGCTCGGCATAGGTGGGCCAGGGCTGTGGCATCTGCTCGACCAGGCGGTTCAACTGCTTCTCGCGGGCGTCGGCGCTGGCGTGTGCAAACGCCTGCAGCATGCCCTGGTCGGTGACGGCGATGACGCAGGCGTCCACCGCGTGGTGGCGGTGGTCGTTGCGGTTCTTCTCGCCGTCGGGTCCCAGCACATGGTTGAGCCCGAATTTGCCGCGCAGCATCGCCGTCATCTGCCCCGGGATCACGCGTGTGTTCTGCGGGCAGATCAGGCTCAGGTACTCGCGTGCCACACGGCTCATGTAGCGCGTGTCGTTCAGTGCACGCGCCAGGAACCCCTTGCCGTCCTTGTCTTCACCGCCCTTCAGCCACTTGCTGTAGCCGTCTTCGCCGAAGCGGTAGCGCTTGTGCCGCGGCATCAGTTCGGCGCGAGCGAGGATGCTGGCGTAGTCCCAGCCCTGGGCGGCGAAAGCCTGCCGCGCCTCCCATGGCGTGCGGTTGCCCTTGATGCGATTGGCCTGCCGCAGCGCCAGTGTCTTGTTGTTCAGGCCGTCATCCAGCGTCTGCGAAAACGGCAGGATGTGTTCGATCTCCACCTCGGGGCCCAGCACCATCTCGGCGCTGATCTGCGCGCCGCTGTAGGGGCAACGGCGGTTCGCGACATCGAAGCTCAGTTCCTCCCACAGGATCAGCCGCTGGATGTCGGCGTGGGTCACCCGCTCCAGCGCGCACTGCCGCAACTCGGCCGCCTGTCGGCGCAGGCGGTCGTTGCGCTTCTGGTTGTCGGCCTGGCGCTTCTGGTCTTCGATGCGCTGTTCCTGGTTCTGCTTCAGGTCGCGTGCCACCTCGACGATGACTTCGCTCGGGTGCCCATAACGTGCGATGAGCGCGTTGACGACCTTGCGCACCTGGTTCAGCCCGATGTGCACCGTGGGGTTGGCGATGCGACCAAAACGTTTCTCGGGCAGGTCGTTCTCTTGGGCGCGAGGGTCGGCGAAACCGACGTGGCGCTGCAGGAACTCGCCGTAGTACGGCAGCGTGCTGAACACATGGAAGGTCTTGATCTCGCCGGTGTCGGCGACCACCCGCTCGATGGCAAACGTGCGCCCCGGCACCTCGGCGTTGTCGCTGAGCCGGCTGTGGTGGAAGCCGGCGGCTTTCGCGGCATCGGCGAAGGAGAGCACGGCCTTGCGTAACTCGGGCAGCACCAGCGCCAGCGCCTTTGCGCTCAGGCTGCCGTAGCCCTCGGGCAGGCTGGTGTTGGCAATGGCCTCGGCACGCTGTTCGTCGACGCCGGTCTCCGACTGCAGCCAGGCCACCAGGGCGGCCTCGCTCTCCTCCAGCATCAGCTGCAGCACGACGGCGTCTTGTTTGGCCTCGGCGAAACCATGCCAGGCCTCGCCGAACAAGTCCTTCTTGCTCAGCTTGATGCTGGTGATGTTGCCCTTCAGTTCGGCGCGCTTGGCGTCAGCCAGATTGAACTTCAGCGCGCCCGGCAGCCCCAGCAGCTTCGGGATGGCCGTGTCGAAGGACTTGTTGCCGCGTTCCAGCGCCGCAACGAGCTTGTCGCGCTGCTCGACACTCAGCGCCGTGTCGTTCAGGTGTTCGCCCAGCAGGCGCAGGTTGTTCACCTCCTGCAGGATGCGGAATCGCTGCTGGCTGGGCAGGGCCAGCGGTGCACGTTCTTCGTCGGGCAGCAGCGTGCAGCGCCCGGGCCGCACCGGCTTCAGCGGGCGCTGGTGCTGCAGGCGGTAGTCGAGTTCCTGCTTGGCCGCTGCGCTGAACAGCAGCGGGTCGAAACGTGCCTGGCTGGCCCACAGCGCGTCGAACTCGGCGAGGACCATCGCGCGGTCCACATACAGGTCGTAGCTCTTGTCGATGCGTGTGCCGCCGCCTTCCTTCTCCACACGCTGCTGCCGGTAGCGTGCCCGCACGGTGCGCTGCTCGGGCGGCTTGCTGGCGTCGTGCAGGCGCCGGTGCAGGAACTCGCCGACCGTGCGCGCCTTGCCGTCGGCACCGCTGGGCGACAGTGCGGCACGCAGCGCACCGATGGCGGTTTTCAGCGCGCCGCTGTCGCTGTCTTTTTTGTCGGTCTTGCGGTTGCTGAGAAAGCCCCGGCGCTGGTTGATGTGGAACAGCGCACGGGCGAACTCGCCGGGCGTCAGCGCATGGTCCAGGCCCTTGGCGCGCAGCAGATAGGGGTCCAGGCGCTCCAGCGCCTTGCGTGCCGTTTCGTCGGCGGGGAAAAACCCCAGGCCGACCAGCGACTGCATCAGCCGCGCCTTGCGCTTGAGCAGCCTGTCGCGACGGCGGCGCATCGCCCGTGCGGCGCGGCGTGTGACGGCCAGCGACGAACCATCCTTCGGGTTGCGGCCGTCGGGAAAGATGCGCACGCCAGCCTTGAGGATGGCGCGTGGTGCATCGCTGTCGTTCAAGCCGATCAGGGCCCAACCCAACGAGGTCGAGCCGAGGTCCAGCGCCAAGCGGTACTTGGTCATGTAGCTCCTCCCTGGAGTCTGTGTTTGTGGCAATTGGACGACGGATCGGCGCTGCACTGAATCCAGTGTTTTCCCGGTCACGGGCCGTCGATGCCTTGATCCGCGAGCTGTGCTGCCGTAGGATCGTGGTGCAAAGACGATTGGGAAATGCGCTCTGGACGCTAACAAGCTGAAAAGCTGAAAGGCTGACAGATGCACCGAATGGAGGGCCGCTACATGCGGCCCTCGCCATTTGTGCTGCACACGCAAGGCCAGCGTAGGAGTTTTCTGCAATGGCCTGCAGACCGCTCCCGCGGCAAGAATCCATCACAACTGAACCCGTTCGGAGCACGTGATGCATCGCCCGCTACTGTCGCTCGCCGCCTTGTTCGGCGCCGCGTTGTTCGCCACCGGCGCCTCGGCGCAGATCGTGTTCACCGCCTCGTCGTGGCTGGCGCCGTCGCACACGCTGTCGGAAACGCAGAAGGACTGGTGCGCCCAGCTCGAAGCCAAGACCGCCGGCAAGGCCAGGTGCAACATCCTGCCGCGTGGTGTGTCGGCGCCGCCGGGCACGCTGGACGCGGTGCGCAACGGCCTCGCCGACCTGTCGTTCACGGTGCATGGCTACACACCCGGGCGCTTTGTGCTGACGCAGATGGCCGAGTTTGCGTTTGCCGGCGATGCGTCCGAAGCCACCTCGGTGGCCTTCCAGCGCATCTACGCACGCAACCCGGCCTTTGCCGAAGAGCACAAGGGCGTGAAGGTGCTGACGGTGTTCACGCACGGCCCCGGCATGGTGTTCAACACCAAGCATCCGGTGACCAGGATCGAAGATCTCACCGGCATGAAGTGGCGTGTCGGCGGCGGCATGGTCAACGACATCAGCAAGGCCCTGGGCATGAACGTCACGCTGAAGCCCGCGCCCGAAAGCTACGAGCTGCTGTCCACCGGCGTGATGGACGGCACGCTGTTCCCGGCCGAGTCGGTGGAGTCCTTCAAGATCGACAAGGTCATCAAACACGCAACCTCGTTCCCGGGCGGCCTGTACAACACCAGCTTCGTCTTCATGATGAACCAGGCCAAGTACGACAGCCTGCCGGCCGACGTGAAGAAGGTCGTCGACGAACTCTCGGGCGAGGCCGCGGCACGTGCCTTCGGCCGCGGCTGGGACAAGGTGGACCGGCGTGGCATGGCCTTCATGCAGGCAGCGGGTGTGCAGTTCGCGAAGGCCGATGCCAACTTCGTGAAAGCGGTGTCGGCCAAGGTTGCGCCGCTGGAAGACAACTGGGCCAAGGCCGCCGAGGCCAAGGGCCTGAAGGATCCGAAGAAGGTGCTGGCCGACTACCGCGCCGAGATCAAGAAGCTGCAGCCCTAAGCCCTGCCTTGAAGACGCTGTTGTCTGCGCTGTGCGGCCTGCTGGCCGCGCTGGCGCTGTTTGCGATCATGGCGCTGACCCTGGCCGATGTCGGTGGTCGCAAGCTGCTGGACAGTTCGGTACCGGGGTCGCTGGAAGTCACCGAACTGCTGCTGGTGCTGGTGATCTTCGCCGGGCTGCCGCTGGTGTCGCTGCGCGGTGAACATGTGGTTTTCGATTCGCTGGACCCCTGGCTGCCGCGCTGGCTGCGGCGGGTGCAGCAGGCCGCCGTCGACCTGCTGTGCGCTGCGGCGCTGGCTGGCCTGGCCTGGCTGATGTGGGCCAAGGCCGGGCAGCTGGGTGACTACGGCGAAACGACGGCGCAGCTGAAGATGGGGCTGGCGCCCTTTGTGCGTGTGATGAGCGTGTTGTGCGGCGTGACGGCCCTGGTGCACCTGATGCTCGTTGCGCGGCCGGTGGCCCACCACCATGCCGGTGTCGACGACAGCACGGGGGCCACGCCGTGACGGCCGCGCTGCTGGGCTTCGCCGCGGTCTTCGTGCTGGCGCTGCTGCGCATTCCGCTGGCGTTTGCAATGGGTGCCGTGGGTTTCGTCGGCCTGGGCCTGCTGCGCGGCTGGGCGCCGACGATGGCAAACGCGGCCCAGGTGGTCTACGACACCGGCTTTGCCTACACGCTGAGTGTGGTGCCGCTGTTCATCCTGATGGGCAATTTCGTCGCCCGCGCCGGGCTGGCGCACGAGCTGTTCCATGCCGCCTATGCCTTCGTCGGCCACCGCCGCGGCGGGCTGGCGCACGCGACCATCGCGGCCTGCGCCGGCTTCGGCGCCATCTGCGGCAGTTCCATCGCCACCGCGGCGACGATGGCCAAGGTGGCCTACCCGCCGATGCAGAAGCTGGGCTACAGCCCGGCGCTGTCCACCGGCGTCATCGCCGCAGGCGGCACGCTGGGCATCATGATTCCGCCGAGCACCATCATGGTGATCTACGGCATCGTCACCGAAACCAACATCGGCAAGCTGTTTGCCGCCGGTGTGCTGCCGGGGCTGATGACGGCGGCGCTGCTGATGGTCGGCGTGGCCTGGATCACCGCGCGCCAGCCCGAGGCCGGACCGGCCGGCACCCGCACACCCTGGCCCGAGCGCTGGCGCGCGCTGCGCGACATCTGGGGTGTGGCGCTGCTCGTCGTCGTCGTGCTCGGCGGCATCTACGGCGGTGTGTTCACGGCCACCGAAGGCGCTGGCATCGGTGCTTCAGGCGCCTTCTTCTTTGCGCTGGCGCGGCGTGCACTGAGCTGGAAGATCCTGTTCGAGGTGCTGGTGGAAAGTGCACGCACGACGGCGATGCTGTTCACGATCCTGATCGCGGCGATGCTGTTTTCCAGCTTCGTCAACTTCACGTCGATGCCGGGCGACCTGAAGGACTGGATCCTGCACCAGGCCTTCAGCCCGCTGATGGTGGTGGCCGCGATGATGCTGATCTACGTGCTGCTGGGCACCATCATGGAAGAGCTGTCGATGGTGCTGCTGACGATTCCCGTTTTCTTCCCCATCGTCACCGGCCTGGGTTTCGACGCCGTGTGGTTCGGCGTGCTCATCGTGCTGGTGGTGCAGATCGGCCTGATCTCGCCGCCGGTGGGCATGAACCTCTTTGTGCTGAACGCGTTGCTGAAGGACGTGACGCTGAAGCAGATCTTTGCCGGCGTCTGGCTGTTTGTCGTCATCCTCACCGTCGCGCTGTTCATCGTGCTGGAGTTCCCGGCGCTGGCGCTGTGGCTGCCGGGCTTCATGAAGTAGGCGGATGGCGCAGCTGCTGTTCGAGCCGGTGCACGTCGGCGCTCAGGCGGCCGGCGACGAGGCCGACGAGTTCGAAGCCGAACTCCGGGTTCTGGTAATAAAGCTGGCGCACCGTGGTCTCGTCGATGCTCAGCACCTGGCAGGGTTCGATGCAGCGTGCGGTGAAGGTGCGGCGTTTGTCGGGTGAAAAAAACGCGATCTCGCCGAAGACACGGCCGGGTTCGAGGATGACGCCGATCTCCACCAACTCCACACGCCCGCGGGCCAGCAGGTAGAGGTGGTCGGCCACGTCGCCCTGGCGGAACAGGATGTGGCCGGTGAAGCGGCGGCGGCTGCGCATGTAGGGCCGCAGCCACAGGCCCGAGGTGTCGC
>JBASTF010000776.1:0-8651 GCA_049274755.1 Rubrivivax sp.
GGCGGCGCGCCGGCGCTGCAGCATCCGGGCTCCATCCACTGAGCCCACGCCATGCACACCGCCCTGCTGCTGATCGACGTCCAGCCATCCTTCAAGGTCCGCCCCTGCTGGCGCGACGACGATGTGCCCGCCTTCCCCGACGCCACGAACCGGCTGGTGGCTGGTGGCTGGTGGCACAAGGGGTGCGGCGTGTCATCGTCGCCGGCATTCGCACCGAACAGTGCTGCGAAACGGCCACACGCCATGCCAGCGACCTGGGCTACGTGGTCGACTTCGTCAGCACTGCGACGCTGACATTCGAGAGGCAGACGCCGGCCGGCGCGCCGCTGTCGGCCGCGGCGATCCGCGAACGCACCGAAGCCGTGTTGGCCAGCCGCTTCGCCACCATCACGACGGTGGAACAAGCGCTGCAACGCGCAGCATGATCGACGTCCTCCTTGTCGTGCTGCCGGACACGCTGCCGCCGGACCAGCCCAGCGGCTGCGAAAGCCCGCTGCGCCAGCCACTGCCCTGCGCCTGGAGCGACACACGCCGCCGGCTGTCTGCGGCGCTGGCGCCGGCCGCCCAGGTGCAGGCCAAGCGCGTGTCTGTCGTCGATGGGCCGGTGGCCAGCAGTGCCGGCATCACGGCCGGCATCGACCTGGCGCTGCACCGTGTGCAGGACGCGGTGACCGAACAGGCGCTGCACGGCGGCGTGTGCGTGCACACCACGCTGCCGTGGCCTGAGGGCCTCGCTGTCATTTGTCCTATTGACAGGACATTAGAACCGGTCGTAGCGTCGGGGCCGTGAGCCCTGCGCTGCCGTTGCCCAAGTACCACCAGATCTACCTCGTGCTGCGCGAGCAGTTGCACGAGGGCCGCTTCGCCGACGGCCTGCCCGGCGAGGTGGCGCTGGCCGGGCAGTTCGGTGTCGCGCGTGTCACGGTGCGCAAGGCGCTGGAGCAGTTGCAGGCCGAAGGCCTGATCCAGCGCACGCCGGGCCGCGGCACCATGCCGCGCAGCCGCGAACGCAACGCTGGCAGCGCCGAACCCGAACGTGTGCCGCTCACCGGCCTGCTGGAAAACATCGTCTCGATGGGCCTGCGCACACGCGCCAAGGTGCTGTCCTGCGATGTCGTGCCGGCGCCCGAAGCCGTGGCCCAGGCGCTGCAGCTGGCGGCTGGTGCGCCGGTACAGAAGGCGGTGCGGGTGCGCTCCACACGCGAAGGCCCGCTGTCGCTGATCACCACCCATGTACCCGAGGCGCTGGCACGCAGTTTCGGCAAGCGTGAACTCGCGAAGCGACCGCTGCTGATGCTGCTGGAAGACAGCGGCGTGCGCATCGGCCGCGCGCTGCAGACCATCAGCGCCAGGCTGGCCGATGCCGAGGCGGCGCGCCATCTCGACGTGCAGGTGGGCTCGGCGCTGCTGGCCGTCACGCGCCTGATCCACGACGACAACGACAGGCCGGTGCAATGGCTGCACGGCCTGTACCGCCCCGACCGCTACCAGTACCAGATGCAGTTGTCCCGCGTCGGCGAGATCGACGCGAAGCTGTGGGTCAGCACCGAGATCACGGCCCAGTTCCACTAGGAGAGCGCAACACCATGAGCAACCGCCGCACCTTCATCCAGCAGTCGGCCGCCGCCGCGTCCACGCTGGCCCTGCCGCTCGTCGCCGGGGCCCAGCCCAAGCCGGTGAAGGTCGGCATCCTGCACCCGGTGACCGGCGCGCTGGCCTTCAGCGGGCAGCAGTGTCGCGAAGGTGCGCTGCTGGCCATCGAGGACATCAACAAGGCCGGCATCAAGAGCCTGGGCGGCGCCAAGCTCGAGGTGCTGCTGGGCGACGCACAAAGCACGCCGCAGGCCGGCACGGCCGAGGTCGAGAAGATGAACGAGGCCGGTGCCTCGGCCATCGTCGGCGCCTACGCCAGCGCCATCTGCCTGGCCACGACGCAGGCCGCCGCCAAGTACAACCTGCCGCATGTCGTCGACGTCGGTGTGGCTGACCAGATCGTCGAACGCGGGCTGAAGAACACCTTCCGCTTCGGCCCCGGCTACAAGGCCTGCGCCAGCATCGCGGTGAACAACCTGCACGTGCTGAACAGCGTGGCCGGCAGACCCGCGAAGACGGTGATGATCATCCACGAGGAGTCGCTGTTCGGCACCGGCACCGCCAACCTGCTGGCGCGTGAACTGCCGGGCTACGGCTTCGACGTGAAAGAGGTCGTCAAACACGCGAACCCGACACGCGACTTCAACAACATCGTGCTGCGCATGAAGTCGGTGAACCCCGACATCGTGATCCCGGCCAACTACTACAACGAATACGCGCTGCTGGTGCGCACGATGCAGCAGCAGAAGGTGGTGCCCAAGGCCATCTACTCGGTGCTGGGCGGTGCCGCGTCGAGCTACAAGTTCCTGAAGGAATTCCCGGACGCCGCCAACGGCATCATCGACTGCAACCACTGGTTCAACCCCAAGGACAAACGCGCCGCCGCGCTGCGCGCCCGTGTCGAGAAAAAGGGCCTGTTCTTCACCTACGAAGTCTTCAACACCTACACGGCGGTGATGCTGCTGGCGGATGCGATCGAACGCGCAAAGAGCGCCGACCGCGCCGCCATCACCGACGCGCTGGCCAAGAGCACGTTCAGCGACCACTTCATGCCCTACGGCGCGACGAAGTTCGAAGGTGGCCAGAACACCGGTGCCCAGCCGCTGATGACCCAGGTGGTGAAGGGCGACATCCGTGTCATCGTGCCGCGCGACTACCGCGAGGTGGACCCGATCTTCCCCCTCCGTGCCTGAGCCCCGCGCTTGAACGCCGAGATCCTTTTTGCGTCGGTGCTGAACGGCCTGACCACCGGCGCGGTCTACGCGCTGGTGGCCCTGGGCCTGACGCTGATCTACGGCGTGCTGCACATCATCAACTTCGCCCACGGCGCGGCGCTGATGCTGGCGCTGTACGCGGTCTACCTGCTGAAGCAGCACCTGGGCATCGACCCCTACCTGGCGCTGCCGCTGGTGGTGCCGGCAATGTTCGTGCTGGGTTATGTGTTGCAGCGCGGCGTCATCGAACGCGCCGCGCACGGCCGCGACGAAAACATCCTGCTGGTGACGCTGGGTCTGTCCATCGTGCTGGAGAACCTGGCGCTGATGGCCTTCAAGAGCGACACCCGCACGATCGACACCGCCTACACGCTGCAGACCGTGGCCATCGGCCCGGCCTTCATCGCACTGCCCAAGCTGGTGGCCTTCGCCGGCGCGCTGCTGTGTTCGGCCCTGCTGCTGTGGGTCGTCGGCCGCACCGACCTGGGCCGCGCCATCCGCGCCGTGGCCAAGGAAAAGCAGGGCGCGCGGCTGATGGGCATCCACGTCGAACATGTCTACGCGATGAGCTTCGGCATCGGCCTGGCCTGCCTGGGCGCGGCCGCCTGTTTCCTGCTGCCGGCGTACTACGTGAACCCGCAGGTGGGTTCGGGCTTCGTGCTGGTGGCCTTCACCATCGTCGTGCTCGGTGGCATGGGCAGTTTCGCCGGCGCCCTGCTGGGCGGGCTGCTGATCGGCGTCGTCGAGTCGCTGTGCGGCCTGTTCCTCGGCGAGTCGCTGGGCCAGATCGGCATCTTCGTGATCTTCATCGCCGTGCTGCTGTTCCGGCCGCAAGGCTTGTTCGGAGCCCGGGCATGAAACGTGAACTGGGTTGCATCGGGCTGTTTGCGCTGGCACTGGCGGGGCTGACGGCCCTGTCCAGTTCCGGCGTGGTGCTGAACGCCATCCTGATGACGCTGTACGCGGCGCTGCTGGCCCAGGCCTGGAACATCCTCGGCGGTTTCGGCGGCCAGTTTTCGTTCGGCCATGCGCTGTTTTTCGGCGTCGGCGCCTATGCCAGCGCGGTGGCCCAGGTCAGCCACGGCATCAATGCCTGGGTGGCGCTGGGGCTGGCGGTGCTGCTGGCGGCGGCGGTGGGCGCCTTCGTCGGCGCACTGGCCTTCCGCTACGGGCTGAAGGGCTCGTACTTCGCGCTGGTGACGCTGGCCTTCGCCGAGGTCTTCCGCATCCTCGCGCTGTCGGCGGACTTCACCGGCGGCGGCGTCGGCATGATGCTGCCGCTGAAGCCTGCGGTCGCCCACCTGCAGTTCGGCAGCCGCCATGGTTTCATCGCCGTGGTCGGCGGCTGCGTCGTGCTGGCCCTGCTGCTGACGGCCTGGCTGCGGCACTCGCGGTTCGGCGCCCAGCTGCAGGCGGTGCGCGACAACGAAGACGCGGCCCGCGCCGTCGGCGTGGACCCCTACGGCACCAAGCTCATCGCCACCGCGCTGTCGGCGGCCTTCATGGGCGTGGCCGGCGCGATCTACCTGCAGCTGTTCCAGTACATCGACCCCGGCATCGTGTTCGGCTCGGCGGTGTCGGTCGAAGCCCTGGTCGGCGCCATCGTCGGCGGCCTGGGCACCGTCTGGGGCCCGCTGCTCGGCGCCCTGGTGCTGCACACGCTGGCCGAGGCCACACGCAACCTGTTCGGCGCCCTGCCCGGGCTGAACATGGTGATCTACGGCACGGTGCTGGTGGGCATCGTGATGTTCGCGCCACGTGGCCTGGCGGGCCTGGGGCGTTCGGTGCGGGATGTGTGGAAGGCGCAGCGCCGTGGCTGAGCCCCTGCTGCAACTGCAGAACCTGTGCATCGCCTTCGGCGGGCTGAAGGCGGTGCAAGACGTCAGCCTGTCGCTGCCGGCAGGTTCGCTGTGTGCGCTGATCGGGCCCAACGGCGCCGGCAAGACGACGCTGTTTGCTTTGATGTCGGGCTTTCTGAAGCCCGACAGCGGCCAGGTGCGCTTCGCCGGCCGCGACATCACCGGCCGTGCACCGCACCTGAATGCACGCGACGGCATGACACGCACCTTCCAGATCGTGCAGCCCTTCGCGGCGCAGACGGTGCGCGAGAACATCGCCGTCGGCGCCCATCTGCACGAAACCCGGCGCGCCGCCGCGCTCGCGGCAGCCGAAGCCGTGGCCCAGCGTGTGGGCCTGGCGCCGCAGCTGGACAAGCCTGCGGCCGATCTCACGGTGGCCGGCCGCAAGCGCCTGGAGCTGGCACGTGCGCTGGCCACACGCCCGAAGCTGCTGCTGCTGGACGAGGTGCTGGCCGGGCTGAACCCGCAGGAGATCGCCGAGATGATCCCCGTCGTGCGCGGCATCGTCGCCGGCGGCGTGACGGTGCTGATGATCGAACACGTGATGCAGGCGGTGATGAACCTGGCCGAGCATGTGTGGGTGCTGGCCCAGGGCCGGCTGATCGCCGAGGGTCCCCCGCAGGTGGTGACGGCCAACGAGCAGGTCGTCGAGGCCTATCTCGGCCCCGGCGCGGCGGCGAGGCTGCGCACAGCATGAACAATCTGCTGCAGATCACGGGCCTGCGCGCCGGCTACGGCCGTGTCGAGGTGCTGCGTGGTGTGGACCTGGCCGTGGGCGCCGGCGAGATCGTTGCGCTGCTGGGCAGCAACGGCGCCGGCAAGTCGACGCTGAACAACGTCGTCAGCGGCCTGGTGCCGGCCAGCGGCGGCCAGGTGCACTTTGGCGGCGAGGACATCACCAACCTGCACTACCGCCGTGTCGTGCAGGCGGGCCTGATCCAGGTGCCCGAAGGCCGGCGTGTGTTCCCCAACCTCGCGGTGCTGGAAAACCTCGAGCTGGGTTCGTTCACACGGGCCCGCGAACGCCGCGCGCAGAACCTGGAACGGGTGTTCGGCATCTTCCCGCGGCTGAAGGAACGCATCGCGCAGAAGGCCGGCACGCTGAGCGGCGGCGAGCAGCAGATGCTGGCCATCGGCCGCGGCCTGATGGCCGAGCCGCGGCTGCTGATCCTGGACGAACCCTCGCTGGGCCTGTCGCCGCTGCTGGTGGAAGAGATGTTCGGGCTGATCGGCCGCCTGCATGGCGAAGGCCTGGCCGTGCTGCTGGTGGAGCAGAACGTGGCACAAAGCCTGGCCATCGCGCAGCGCGCCTATGTGCTGGAAAACGGCCAGCCGCGTTTTGCCGGCACGCCGGCCGAACTGCTGGCGTCGAACGAACTCAAAAGAGCCTATCTGGGTCTGTAGGAGACATCGCATGCAACGCCGAGAAGCCCTGCTGTCGCTGGCCACGCTGCCGGTGGCCGCCTTCGCACAGCAGAACCAGCCGCCGATCCGCCTGTGGGTGGGTGTCACGCCCGGTGGCAGCACCGACACGATCGCCCGCGAGATCGCCCCCGAGATGGGCCGCATCCTGGGCCGCACGGTGCTGGTCGAAAACCGCTCGGGTGCCGGTGGCAACCTGGCCGCCGACCTGGTGGCCAAGTCGCCACCCGACGGCAGCAACCTGCTGGTCAGCTTCACCAGCCACACGATCAACGCCTCGCTGTACAAGAAGCTGCCGTTCGACCCGGTGGCCGACTTCACGCCGCTGACGCAGCTGAGCCGCTCGACCTCGGTGCTGGTCTGCCACCCCGGCCAGCCCTACAAGGACGTGAAGGAGCTGATCACCTACGCGCGCACACGCCCCGGCCAGCTGAGCTTCGGCCTCGGCGGCATCGGCTCCAGCGTGCACCTGGCCGGCGAGGCCTTCAAGCTGCAGGCCAGGCTGTTCATCGTCAACATCCCCTACCGCGGCACGGCCCCGGCCATTGCCGACGTGCTGGCCGGCAACCTGCCGCTGATGTTCGCGCCGGTGGTGAACACCCGGGCGCTGATCCAGTCCGGCAAGCTGCGCGCGCTGGGCACCACCGGGCTGCAGCGGCTGCCGCAGTTCCCCGATGTGCCGGCGATTGCCGAGGTGCTGCCGGGCTACCAGTCGCAGGCCTGGTTCGGGCTGTTCGGCCCGGCGAAGATGGCGCCCGATCTCGCCAAGCGCATCAGCGACGCCGCACGCACCGCCGTGCGCGGCGACGCCGTGCGCAAGCGGCTGGAACAGGACGCGGCCGAGGCCGTGGCCTCCACACCCGACGAGTTCGCGGCCTTCGTGAAGGCCGACATTCCGCGCTGGGCCGAACTCGTGCGCTACGCCAACGCCACGCCGGATTGATGGCCCACCCCCGTAGCGCCTTCGGCGCTCCCGCTCAAGGGGGCGCAGCCGGCGGGCCGGCAGAGCCGGACCCGCGGCTGCCGCTTGAGTGCAACGGCACCGTCCGACACAGGAGGCTCGATGGGTAGCACGCTTGCCCAAAAGCTCATCGCCCGTGCCGCCGGGCGCGAGACGGTCACGCCCGGCGAGATCGTCACCTGCCGCGTGGACCTGGCGATGTTCCACGACAGCAGCGGCCCGCGGCGGCTGAAGCCGATGCTCGAAGAGCTGGGCGCCGGCATCTGGGACAAACGCAAGGTCGTGCTCGTCATCGACCACTACGTGCCCGAGGCCGACGACGAAGCACGCCGCATCGTTCGCATCGCGCGCGACTGGGCCGGCCAGCAGGCCCTGCCCTATGTGTACGACGGCCAGGGCATCTGCCACGTGGTGCTGCCGCAGCACGGGCACCTGAAGCCGGGCATGTTCTGCGTCGGCGGCGACTCGCACTCGCCCACCGGCGGCGCGTTCGGCGCCTACATGTTCGGCATCGGCGCCACCGAGATGCTGGGCGTCGTCACCACCGGCGAGATCTGGCTGAAGGTGCCGCAGACCATCTTCATGCGCTGGATGGGCCGGCTGGCCGACGGTGTCAGCGCCAAGGACATGATGCTGGCGATGATCGGCCGCTTCGGCATGAACGGCGGCAACTACCAGGCCGTGGAGTTCTGCGGCGAAGCCGTGTCCGCGCTGAACATGGCCGAGCGCATGACACTGGCCAACATGAGCGCCGAACTCGGCGCCCAGGTGGGCCTGGTGCCGCCGGACGCCACCACCCGCGCCTGGCTGGAGAACATCGGCGTCGACGTCGAGGAACTGGGGCTGGCGCGCTGGCACAGCGACGAAGACGCACCCGGCATCCGCCATGGCTTCGATGCCTCGATGCTTGCACCCCAGGTGGCCGTGCCGCACAGCCCGGCCAACGTGCGGCCGGTGGACGACCTGGAGCCGACGCCGGTGCAGGTGGCCTACATCGGCGCCTGCACCGGCGCCAAGCTCGACGACCTGCGTGCCGCGGCGCGTGTGCTGGCCGGCTACCGCATCGCAGCCGGCGTGCAGTTGCTGGTGGCACCGGCCAGCGTGCGCGACCAGCAGCAGGCTGAACACGAAGGCATCCTGCGCCTGCTGACCGAAGCCGGCGCGACGCTGCTGCCCAGCGCCTGCGGCGCCTGCGCAGGGTATGGCGGCGCGATTCCCGACGGCAGCACGGTGATCTCGTCGACGGCACGCAACTTCCGCGGACGCATGGGGTCGGCAACGGCCCAGGTCTACCTGGGGTCGCCGTACACGGTGGCGGCTTCGGCCCTGCGTGGGCGGATTTCGGATGCCAGGGAGTTTCTGGCATGACTTGGTTGTTGTTGCGCTCGGTGGGGCTCGCAGGGGGCGGCGGCCCGGACATGCGTTCTTCGGCCCACGCTCGCGGGCCAGCGCAACAGGACACAAACCTTACTTCGCCAACACTGCCCTGGCAGGGTGGGATGCCGTCGGCCGCGAATGGGGCCTGCGCCCGCATGCCCGAACCGCCACCCCCGACACCGCTCGCGCACTTCTGCCCGCGCCCTGGTCGGTGGTGCGGGGGGG
>JBASTF010000777.1:0-3827 GCA_049274755.1 Rubrivivax sp.
GCCGCGACAGGCTAGGCATCGATGCTTTCGTCGCTTTCGCCATCTTCGTACAGGCATTCGCGGCCCAGGCGGTCCAGGCACAGCTCGGCCGTCCACGGCAGCATCAGGCTGCCGCAGCGGCTGTCGCGGAACAGGCGCTCCAGCGGCAGATGCTTCAGCATGCCCTGGCCACCGCAGGTGCGGATGGCCAGGCTGGCGATGGCATGGGCGTTTTCCATCACCGTGCCGTGGGCCGCGTACAGGCGCAGCACGCTGTCCTGGTCGGGGTCGACACCGGCATCGCGCGCGCACTGCAGGAACAGCGCCCGCGTCTGCTCCAGCAGCAGCCGCATCTGCGCCACGGCCATCTGCTTGGTCGGGTACATGCGGCGTTTCACCGGCGGCATGCCCGGCACCTCGCCGCGCAGATAGGCCACCGTGAAGTCGTAGGCCGCCTGCGCGATGCCCATGTAGGTGGGGCTCAGCGCGGTGAACATGTGCGGGAAGCGCGCCGCTGCCTGCATGTACAGGCCTTCGGGCAGCAGGCGTGCCGCATGCGGCACAAACACCTCGTGCAGCAGCAGCGTGCGGCTGACGGTGGCGCGCATGCCCAGCGGGTTCCAGTCGCCGGCCACCTGCACACCCTCGGCACCGGCCGGCACGGCGAGGTACAGCGAGTCCTTCTGCGTTGCACCCGGCCGGTCCAGCGTGCAGAGCACGCCGTAGACGTCGGCCACGCCGGCCAGCGACGCAAAGATCTTGCGGCCGCTGATGCGGTAGCCGCCGTCCACCGGCCGCGCCAGCGTGCCGAACGGCGCCTTGCCGGCTGCCGCGGCACCGCCTTCGGAAAAGGGCTGCGAGTACACACGGCCGCGTGCCACGACATCGGCGAAATGCTGCGCCCGGTGGGCCTCGTGTTCGGCGCGCTGGGCAGCAGGCATCGGCAGTGCGTCGGCCACCAGGCCGGCCCACAGCGTCGTCGTCACATGCATGCTGTACGACAGCGCCGTGGCACCGCAGTGGCGGCCCAGTTCGGCGGCCACCAGCGCAAAGGTGGCGAAGTCGGCACCGGCGCCACCATGGGCCGCCGGCACACACAGGGCCAGCAGGCCGGCCTGCTGCAGGTCGGCCAGGTTCTGCACCGGGAAGCTGGCCTCCTGGTCGTGCTGCGCAGCACGTGGGGCGAAACGCTCGCGGCCCAGCGCTGCGGCCAGCGCCACCAGTTCGCGCTGCCGTGCCGTCAGGGTGTCGGGATTGCCGGCGATGTGCATGGTGCTTCGCTCCGCAGGTGCTGCCGTCACAGCACCTCACCCAGCAAATGGTAGTGCCCGGCCTGGAACAGCAATGGTGGGATCGCCGCTGCGCTGAAGCCCAGCACCTGGCCGATGAACAGCACGTGGTCGCCGGCCGGCTGGTGCGACTGCAGCGCACATTCGAACACCGCCGGGCAGCCGGCCAGCACCGGCGCGCCGTGCACCCCTGGCGCCCAGGCGCCTTCGGCGAACTTGTCGTCGCCGGCACTGGCGAAGCGCCGCGACAAGTCGACCTGGGCCTCGCCCAGCACGTTGACGGCGAAATGTGTCGCGGCCTGGAACGCCGCCAGGCTGGGGCTGTGGGCACGCAGCGACCACAGCACCAGGGCCGGCTGTAGCGACAGCGACTGGAAGGAGTTGGCCGTCAGCCCCACCGACTGCCCGTCAGCGCCCAGGCAGCTGACGATGGTGACGCCGGTGGTGAAGCGCCCGAGTGCGTTGCGCAGCTCGCGCGTGTCGACGCTGGCGGCCATCAGGCGGGCTGCTGGAGGGCGGCGTTGCCCGCCGTGTGGATGCCCCAGCGCCGCAGCGCCTCGTCGTCGGCGACACGGGCGTCGACCCAATGTGCACCCGCGGGCGTTGTTTCCTTCTTCCAGAACGGCGCCTGGGTCTTCAGGTAGTCCATCAGGAACTCGCAGGCCTGGAACGCCTGGCCGCGGTGCGCCGAACTGACGGCCACCAGCACGATCTGCTCCAGCGGCTGCAGCGGGCCCACGCGGTGCACCACGCGGGCGCCGCGGATGTCGAAACGCTGCATCGCCGCGTCGATCATCGCCTCGATGCTGGCCTCGGTCATGCCGGGGTAGTGTTCCAGCTCCATCGCGCTGACGCTGCCGGCAGCAGCGCCGCCGTTGCGGTCGCGCACGGTGCCGACGAAGCTGGCCACGGCACCCACGCCGCCGTCGCCGGCACGCAGCGTGGCGACCTCGTGCGCAAGGTCGAAATCGGCGGTCTGGATCGTCACGCGCGGCATGGGCTTCATTGTGGCATCGCTAGAATGCCCGCCATGGCCACCCTGCTGAAAGGCAAACCCGCCCTGCTCGTCTGAACGGAGCAGTGGCTGTTCCGTCGCCGGACGAGCGACGGAACCGGGGTGGTCCAGCCTGCATCGTCCCCCGCCCGATCCGCGCGCTCACCGGCTTCACCCCCTGGAGTGTTGCGCATGGATTGTTCTGGCATCTGGATTCCCCTCGTCACCCCATTCGTCACCCGGTTCCGCGGCAGCGCGGTCGACCTGCCGGCCCTGGCCCGGCTGGTGCAGCACCTGGCCGCACAAGGCGTGGCCGGCTTCGTGCCTTGCGGCAGCACCGGCGAAGCGGCCATGCTGTCGGCCGACGAACAGCAGCAGGTGCTGGCCACCACGCTGCAGGCCGCGGCCGGCCTGCCTGTGATCTGCGGTGTGGCCGGCGTGCAACCGGCCCAGGTGGCCGCGCGCATCACGCAGTTGAGCGAAGCATGCCCGGGTGTGGCCGCTTTTCTGCTGGCGGCACCGGCCTACGTGAAGCCCTCGCAGGCCGGCATCGCCGACTTCTTCGAGCAGGTGGCCAGCGCCGCACCGCGGCCCCTGGTGGCCTACGACGTGCCGTCGCGCACCGGCGTGCGCATCGAGGTGGCCACGCTGCTGGCGCTGGCGGCACACCCGCAGATCGTTGCGGTGAAAGACTGCAGCGGCGACCGTGCGGCTGCCGAAGCCCTGCTTGCCGACGGCCGCCTGTCCCTGCTGGCCGGCAACGACGACGAGTTGTTCGACCAGCTGGCCCGCGGCGCCGTCGGCGGCATCACAGCCACGGCGCACCTGGCGACGGCCGACTTCGTCGCACTGCAGCGTGCCATCGCCGCCGGGCAGCTGGCGCCGGCACGGGCGCTGTGGCGGCGGCTGGCGCCACTGGCGCGTGCGGCTTTTGCCGAACCCAACCCGGCACCGCTGAAGGCCGCGCTGGCGCGCCAGGGCTGGATGGCCGAGGTGCTGCGGG
Organism: Rubrivivax sp.; assembly: GCA_049274755.1. Classification (GTDB taxonomy): domain Bacteria; phylum Pseudomonadota; class Gammaproteobacteria; order Burkholderiales; family Burkholderiaceae_C; genus Rubrivivax. The sequence goes on from JBASTF010000777.1 coordinate 3,266, forward strand.
CGCCCATGCAGCCGGCGTCGCCGGCCACGGCCCAGGCCTTGCTCAGCCGCCTGTGACCGGCGGAAAAAACGCGACCTCGGCGCCTTCGTCCAGCAGGGCCGATTCATCGGCCATGGTCTGGTTCAGTGCACAGCGCACAGCGCGCCGCGGGTCCAGCAGTTCGGCATGGCGGCCGCCGCGGTGCAGCAGCGCTTCGCGCAGCGTCGCGATGCGGCTGCCGGCCGGCAGTTCGACGACTTCCTGCGCGCCCAGGGCTTCGCGCAGCGAGGCGAAATAACGCACGGTGACCTTCATCCTGTGCTCAGCGTGCCATCAGCGCCGCCAGCGGCAGGAAGCGCACGGTGTCGCCGGCGCGGATGGCCTGGCCGGGCGGGTTGTCCAGCAGGCCATCGGCCCAGACCGCCGAGGTCAGCACACCCGAGCTCTGGTTGCCGAACAGGTCCAGGCCGCCGGCCTCGTTCAGCCGCACCCGCAGGAACTCGCGGCGTTTGTCGGGCTGGGGCCAGTCGAAGTCGGCCCGCAGCGGCAAGGCCGGCGGCAGGCCGGCCGGCATGCCTTGCAG
>JBASTF010000778.1:0-3311 GCA_049274755.1 Rubrivivax sp.
CGCCCGTGGCCGTGGCAGCACCCGCACCGGCCCCTGCCCCGGTGCGCATCGAACCCTTTGTGCTGCCGACCGACGCGCTGACGGCCCTGGCCCAGGACGCCGGCCTGCAATGGGTGCATTCGGACAGCGAGAAGGTCAGCGCCGCGCAGGCCGCCATCGCCGCCGAACCCAAGCCCATCCACGTGCCGCGTGAACCCAAGCCGCCGGTCATCGTCGACGAAGGCCCGCTGGTCCTGGTGGAGACACGCAAGGACTTGTCGCAGCTGAAGCTGCCGTTCGAGACGCAGCAGGCGCACTGAACGCGCACCGAGCACCCCCTGAACGCGGGAACCCCGGGAATTTCCCCGGGGTGGCGCTCAAGTTCGCAGCACAGACGACCGAAGAAGTAACAACTCGCCCCGCCCGTCGGTGGGGCGTGTGCCTTCGTCGCCATCGTCTGCCATGCGCGTCTGCTCGCTGTCATCGGTCAAGGAACATGTCGTGCTCGGCGCGCCGCTGCCTTTCAGCGTGCGCGACACGGGCCGCATGTTGCTGCTGGCACGCGGCCAGGTCATCGCCGACGAAGAGCAGTTGCAGGCGCTGTTCAAGCGCGGCGCGCTGGTCGAAGCCGACGAACTGGCCGAAGCCATCCAGCCGACACGCCGCGACGCACCGGCGCAACGCCTGACGCGCCTGCCGGCAGAATGGGACCGCGGCGCCGACGACGTGCGGCAGGCGCTGACGGCGCCGCTGCCGCAGATGGCCGGCGCCATCCACAGCGCCACCGACCTGCTGCTGTCGCTGATCGAGGCCTCGCCCGACATCGCGCTGTCGCAGGTGGTGCGCCAGCCGGTCAACGGCGTCGCGCACTACGGCGTCAGCCATTCGATCCATGCCGCCACCGCCTGCCAGGCGGCGGCCCGCCACCTGGGCTGGAGCAGCACGGCGCAGCGCCGCGCCTTCCAGGCCGCGCTGACGATGAACCTGGGCATGGTGGACCTGCAGGCGCGGCTGGCGACCCAGGTGTCGCCGCTGACGGCCAAGCAGCGCGAAGCCATCCAGGACCACCCGACCCGCAGCGCCGAGATCCTGCGCCAGGCCGGCATCACCGACGGCGAATGGCTGGACGCCGTGGCCAGCCACCACGAGGTGCCCGACGGTTCGGGCTACCCGCAGGGGCTGATGCAGGTCAGCGAACTCGCCGAGCTGCTGCGTTTTGCCGACGTCTACACCGCGCTGCTCAGCAGCCGTGCCAGCCGGCCGGCGATGAGTGCGCAGCAGGCCGGCCGCGAACTGTTCCAGATGGGCGGCGACAGCCCGCTGGCGGCGGCCCTGATCAAGTCCTTCGGCATCTTCCCGCCGGGCAGCGTGGTCAAGCTGGCCTCGGGTGAACTCGGTGTCGTCGCGCGCAACGGCGAGAAGGCCTACCACCCGGTCGTCGCGACCCTGACCAACGGCGCCGGCGAACCACGGCTGACACCGTTGATGCGCGACAGTGCCCGCAGCGAACATGCCGTCGTCGCGCTGCTGTCCGCACAGGCCATGCCGATGCGGCTGACCGACGAACGCATCGCCAGCCTCATCGGCGGCAACTGAAGCGTCGTCGGCCGCGTCAGGGCAGGCGTTCCAGCGCGTGCTGGTAGCCGGGGTCGTGCATCAAGTCGTCCCAGCCCAGCGGCGGCGTCTGCGGTAGCAGCGCCAGGCGGCGCGCTTCGCTGTCGGGGTCGGGCTGCCACAGGCCACGGGCCGCGGCGGCTTGCAGGCCGTCGAGCAGGGCATCGACCGCCGCGCCGCCGTTCAGCGACTGGTTGCACAGCAGCACCAGGTCGCAGCCGGCCGACAAGGCCAGCGCGCCGGCCTCCGCGTAGTCAAGCTCAAGCCCGTCGACACGGCGGGCGCCGGCCATGCTGAGGTCGTCGCTGAAGATCGCGCCGTTGAAGTCGAGCTGGCCGCGCAGGATGTCCTTCAGCCAACGCTCGGAGAAGCCGGCCGGGCGGTGGTCGACCTTCGGGTAGACGATGTGGGCCGGCATCACCGCCGTCAGGCTGCTGACCAGCCAGCCATAGGGCTTGGCATCGTCGGCCAGGATGGCCTTCAGCGCACGTTTGTCGACCGGGATCTCGGTGTGGCTGTCGGCCGCGACATGGCCGTGGCCGGGAAAGTGTTTGCCGCAGTTGGCCATGCCGGCGCGCAGCAGGCCGTGCATCAGGCTCTTGGCCAGCAGCGCTGCCACGCGGGCGTCGCGGTGGAAGGCGCGGTCGCCGATGACGATGCTGGGGCCATGGTCCAGGTCCAGCACCGGCGTGAAGCTGAAGTCCACGCCGCAGGCCCGCAGTTCGGCGGCCAGCACGTAGCCGGCCGCGGTGGCGGCATCGGTGGCGCGCATCGCGTCGTGCATCCACAGCTCACCCAGCGTGCGCATCGCCGGCAGGTGCGTGAAGCCGTCGCTGCGGAAACGCTGCACACGACCACCTTCGTGGTCGACGCAGATCAGGATGTCGGGGCGCTGGGCCTTGATCTCGGCCGTCAGCAGCGTGAGCTGGCGGCGGTCGGCCCAGTTGCGGGCGAACAGGATCAGCCCGCCGACCAGCGGGTGCTGCAGGCGCCGGCGGTCGTCGGCGTTCAGCGTGGTGCCGGCGATGTCCAGCACCACGGGAGCATGAACCATCATTGCTGTGTTTCCACGACCACGAAGGACGCGGTGTAGTCGGTTTCGTCGGTGACGGTGACATGGGCCTGCAGCTGCCTGGCGGCGAACCAGTCGGCCAGGTCGCCGGACAGGCGGATGTAGGGTTTGCCGCTGGGCTCGTTGAGGATCTGGCAGTCGCGCCAGCGCATCGGGTGGTGGATGCCCATGCCGATGGCCTTCGAAAACGCTTCCTTGGCCGAAAAGCGTGTGGCCAGGAAACGCAGGCCGCGGCCCGGGGCCCGCGCGCTGCGTGCACGCCAGACCTGGAGTTCGTCGCTGCCCAGCACACGTTCGGCGAAGCGCTCGCCACGGCGTTCCAGCGTCGCGGCGATGCGACGCACGTCGCAGAGGTCGGTGCCGATGCCGTAGATGCTCATTGCACAAGCCTCCGCGCGACGCACTCCGGCATGAGCGCTTGGGGACGGCCCGGCGCGCTCATGCCGTGGCCTGCACGCGGCGGATGCAGCGCTGGTAGGCACGCACGGTGTCCGGCAGGCCGAGTTCCAGCGCGTCGGCCACCAGGGCATGGCCGATCGACACTTCCTGCACCCCGGGCACGGCCTGCAGGAAATCGGCCAGGTTGGCCTGGTTCAGGTCGTGGCCGGCGTTGACACCCAGCCCCGCCGCCAGCGCGGCCTGGGCC
>JBASTF010000779.1:0-4553 GCA_049274755.1 Rubrivivax sp.
ACGGCGCTGCGGCGGCGGGCGGCACGTTGGCGAACGGCGGTTTCGCCCAGCCCGACGACGTCTCGATGGTGCTGCACACCTCGGGCACGACCTCGCGGCCCAAGATCGTGCCGCTGTCGCAGCGCAACCTGGCGGCGTCGGCGACACACATCCGCAACACGCTGCAGTTCAGCGCCGGCGACTGCGGGCTGAACATAATGCCGCTGTTCCACATACACGGCCTGATCGCCGGTGTGCTGGCGCCGCTGGCCGCGGGTTCGCAGGTGTTCTGCACACCCGGCTTCAATGCGCTGAAGTTCTTTGCCTGGATGGACGAGGCCAGCCCCAGCTGGTACACGGCGGTGCCGACCATGCACCAGGCCATCGTCGCTCGGGCCTCGAAGAACCTGGACGTCATCGCCCGCCACCCGCTGCGTTTCATGCGCAGTTCGTCGTCGTCGATGCCGCCGCAGGTGATCAAGGAACTCGAAGAGGTCTTCAAGGCGCCGCTGGTCGAGGCCTACGGCATGACCGAGGCCACGCACCAGATGGCCAGCAACCCGCTGCCGCCGGCCGTGCGCAAGCCCGGCAGCGTGGGTGTGGCGGCCGGCCCGCAGATTGCCATCATGGCCGAGGACGGTGCGTTGCTGCCGCGCGGCGCCACCGGCGAGATCGTCATCCAGGGCCCCAACGTCACGGCCGGCTACGAAAACAACGCCAAGGCCAATGCCGAAGGTTTCCGCGACGGCTGGTTCCGCACCGGCGACCAGGGTGTGATGGACGCCGAGGGCTACATCAGCATCACCGGGCGGCTGAAGGAGATCATCAACCGCGGCGGCGAGAAGGTGAGCCCGCGCGAGGTCGACGAGATCCTGATGGACCACGCGGCCGTGGCCCAGGTGGTGTGTTTCGGCATGCCGCACCCCAAGCTGGGCGAGGAAGTGGCGGCCTGCGTCGTGCTGCGCGAAGGCCAAAGTGTGACCGAACGTGAGCTGCAGAGCTTCGTCGCCGGCCGCGCCGCCGACTACAAGGTGCCGAAGAAGATCCTGTTCATGGACGAGATTCCCAAGGGCGCCACCGGCAAGCTGCAGCGCATCGGGCTGGCGGCCAAGCTGGGCCTGGGCTGATCCCGACTAGCGGTTTGCCGCCTTGCTGCGGTAAAAGATGCGCCACACCGGTTGCCCCGGTGGCTAACGCCAAAAAGGAGTCGTCGTGGGTGTTCACCGCTTCCGTCAACTCGCCACCGGCCTGGGCGCCTGCCTGGGCCTGCTGGCCGCAGGTGTCGCCGCCGCCTGGGAACCCAGCAAACCCGTCGAGTTCGTCGTGCCGGCCGGCACCGGGGGCGGCGCCGACCAGATGGCGCGTTTCATCCAGGGCGTGGTGGCGAAAAACGGGTTGATGAAACAGCCCATCGTCGTCGTCAACAAGTCCGGCGGCGCCGGTGCCGAGGGCTTCCTCGACGTCAAGGGCGACAAGGGCAACCCGCACAAGATCGTCATCACGCTGTCCAACCTGTTCACCACGCCGCTGGCCACCGGCGTGCCCTTCAACTGGCGCGACCTGACGCCGGTGCAGATGCTGGCGCTCGACCAGTTTGTGCTGTGGGTCAACGAAGATTCGCCGCACAAGACGGCCAAGGCCTTTCTCGACGCGCTGAAGGCCGGCCCCGACCGGGCGTTGAAGATGGGCGGCACCGGGTCGAAGCAGGAAGACCAGATCATCGCGGTGATGATGGAGAAGGTCGCCGGCAAGAAGATGACCTACATCCCGTTCAAGGGCGGCGGCGACGTGGCGGTGCAGCTGGTCGGCAAACACATCGATGCCACCGTGAACAACCCCATCGAGGCCGAATCGCACTGGCGTGCCGGCAAGCTGCGCCCGCTGTGTGTGATGGACAAGGTGCCGATGCCGTACAAGGCCAAGCTGACCTCGACGATGGCCTGGGGCGACATTCCCACCTGCGCCTCGGCCGGCGTGCCGGTGGACTACCTGATGCTGCGTGGCGTCTTCATGCCGCCGGGGGTGCAGCCCGACCACGTGAAGTTCTATCTGGAGCTGTTCAGGAAGCTGCGTGCGCTGCCCGAGTGGCAGGACTTCATGAACAAGGGCGCCTTCAACACCACGGCGCTCAGCGGCCCCGAGTTTTTCGACTGGCTGGGCAAAAACGAGCAGATGCACCGCGTGCTGATGCGCGAAGCAGGTTTCATCGCGCAATGAGCGCCGACAAGGTGGGCGCCCGCGGGCCCGAGCTCGCGGTCGCGGCCTTGCTGCTGCTGCTGAGCGGCCTGGTCGTCGCCGACAGCCTGCGTGTGGGCACAGGCTGGGCCGACGACGGGCCGCGCTCGGGCTACTTTCCGTTCTACATCGGCTGCCTGCTGCTGCTGTCCAGCGGCTGGATCTTTGTGCGCCAGTTGCTGCGCTGGCGGCAGGACAGCACGCCGTTTGCCGAACGTGCGCAAATCGTCCAGGTGCTGGCCGTGCTGCTGCCGATGGCGGTGTATGTCGGGCTGATCTTCCCGCTGGGCATCTACGTCGCTTCGGCGCTGCTGATCGTGTTTTTCATGCGGCGCTTCGGGCGCTACCGCTGGCCTGTGACGCTGCCGGTGGCGCTGGGCGTGCCGCTTTTTTTCTTCCTGATCTTCGAACGCTGGTTCCTCGTGCCGCTGCCCAAGGGGCCGCTCGAGCAATTGCTGCTGGGGCTGTAGATGGAGGAGATCGGCAACCTGATGCACGGCTTCGCGGTGGCGGCGACGCTGCCGAACCTGCTGTTCATGATGGTGGGCATCACGCTCGGTGTGCTGATCGGCGTGCTGCCGGGGCTGGGCGGCGCCAACGGCGTGGCCATCCTGCTGCCGCTGACCTTCAGCATGAACCCCACCTCGGCCATCATCATGCTGAGCTGCATCTACTGGGGTGCGCTGTTCGGCGGCGCCATCACGTCCATCCTGTTCAACATCCCCGGTGAACCCTGGAGCGTGGCCACCACCTTCGACGGCCACCCGATGGCGCAGCAGGGCCGGGCGGCCGAGGCGCTGACGGCGGCCTTCACCTCGTCCTTTGTCGGCGCGCTGTTTGCGGTGCTGCTGATCACCTTCCTGGCGCCGCTGCTGGCCAAGTTCGCGCTGAAGTTCGGGCCGGCCGAGTTCTTCGCCGTGCAACTGCTGACCTTCTGCAGCTTCGTCGGCATGAGCAAGGAACCGCCGGCCAAGACCATCGCCGCGATGATGCTGGGTTTTGCGCTGGCCGCCGTCGGCATGGACAGCGTCACCGGCACGCTGCGCATGACCTTCGGCCAGACCGAACTGCTGAAGGGCTTCGATTTCCTGATCGCCGTCATCGGCCTGTTCGGCATCGGCGAGATCCTGCTGACGATGGAAGAGGGCCTGGCCTTCAAGGGCCAGAGCGCGAAGATCCGCTTCGCCGTCGTGCTGCAGACCTGGCGCGAGATCGCCAGGCACTGGAAGACCTTTTTGCGTTCCACGGCCATCGGCTGCTGGATGGGCATCACACCCGGCGGCGCGACGCCGGCCTCGTTCATGAGCTACGGCATGGCGCGGCGCTTCGCGAAGCAGCCGCAGAGTTTCGGCCAGGGCAACATCCAGGGTGTTATCGCGCCGGAGACGGCGGCCCATGCCGCCGGCACCTCGGCCCTGCTGCCGATGCTGACGCTGGGCATTCCCGGCTCGCCGACCGCCGCCGTGCTGCTGGGCGGCCTGCTGATCTGGGGCCTGCAGCCCGGGCCCATGCTCTTCGTCGAGCAGAAGGACTTCGTCTGGGGCCTGATCGCCAGCATGTACCTGGGCAACATCGTCGGCCTGGTGGTGGTGCTGACCACGGTGCCCTGGTGGGCGGCCATCCTGCGTGTGCCGTTTTCGGTGATCGCGCCGGTCATCATCGTCATCTGCGCGATCGGCGCCTACACGGTGCACAGCGCGATGTTTGACGTCGTGACCATGCTGGTCTTTGGCGTGCTGGGCTATCTGTTCAAGAAGCTGAAGTACCCGCTGGCGCCGCTGGTGCTGGCCCTGGTGCTGGGCGACATGGCCGAGGCCAGTTTCCGCCAGGCCATGCTGCTGTCGCAGGGCAGCCTGGCGATCTTCTGGTCCAATCCGCTGGTGGGCAGCATCAGCGCGCTGGCGCTGCTGCTGCTGTTCTGGCCGCTGGTCTCGGCGGCGCTGCGGAGACTGAAACCTTGAAGATTGCAGTGGTGGGCGCGGGGGCCATCGGTGGTTACCTCGGCGCCAAGCTGGCGCGCGCCGGCGAGGACGTGACCTTCATCGCGCGCAACCGCAACCTGGCCGCGATCAATGCCGACGGCTTCCGGCTGATCCTGGAAGACGGCAGCGAAGAACATGCGCCGACGGCCAGGGCCGTGCAGCACATGGCCGACGCCGGCCCGCAGGACGCCGTGCTGCTGACGGTGAAGGCCCACCAGGTGGTGGACCTGCTGCCCGATCTGCGGGCGCTGTTCGGGCCCGAGACCAGCGTCGTGACGATGATCAACGGCGTGCCCTGGTGGTACTTCCACAAGCTGGCCGGCGCACACGAAGGCCGCACGCTGCACAGCGTGGACC
>JBASTF010000780.1:0-3471 GCA_049274755.1 Rubrivivax sp.
GCGCGGCGGCGAGCGCCAGCGCCAGCGTGCCGGCCAGACGCGCTGCCGCGTTAGGCGGCGGCCACATCCAGCGTCGGGTAGTCCGTGTAGCCCTCGGCGCCGCCGCCGTACAGCAGCTGCGGCTTCAGCGTGTTCCAGGCCGCGTCGTCGCGCAGCCGGCGGCCGAGGTCGGGGTTGGCGATGAAGGCCTTGCCGAAGGCCACCAGGTCGGCGTCGCCTTCGGCCACGGCGTCGACCGCCATCGTGCGCGAATAGCCGTTGTTGACCATCCAGGCGCCGGCGAACAAGCGGCGCTGCGCTGCGTAGTTGAACGGCGCGACATCGCGTGCACCACCGGTCTGGCCTTCGATGACGTGGATGAAGGCCAGGCCCAGCGGCGCGATCTGCCGCAGCGCGTATTCGAACAAGGCCTGCGGGTCGCTGTCCTGCCCGGCGTCGTTCACCGGCGTCACCGGCGACAGGCGCACGCCGGTGCGGCCACCGCCGATCTCCTGCGCCACCGCCGTCATCACCTCGACGAACAGCCGCGCGCGGTTGGCGATGCTGCCGCCGTAGGCATCGCTGCGGTCGTTGATGCTGTCGCGCAGGAACTGGTCGATCAGGTAGCCGTTGGCGGCATGCACCTCGACACCGTCGAAGCCGGCGGCGATGGCATTGCGCGCCGCCAGGCGGTACTGCTCGACGACACCCGGGATCTCGTCGGTGCGCAGCGCCCGCGGCGCCGAACAGGGCACAAAACCTTCGGCGACGAAGGTCTTGCCATTGGCCACGCGGCTGGTCGACGACACCGGCGCGACACCGCCCGGCTGCAGCGAGACATGCGAGATGCGGCCCACATGCCACAGCTGCACGACGATGCGCCCACCTTCGGCATGCACGGCGTCGGTGATGCGGCGCCAGGCCGCCACCTGCTCGGGGCTGTGGATGCCCGGCGTGTCGAGATAACCCTGGCCCTCGGGGCTGATCTGCGTCGCTTCGCTGATGATGAGGCCGGCACCGCTGGCCGGGTTGGCACGCTGGCGGTAGTAGCGCAGCATCAACTCGTTGGGCAGCTGGCCCACGGCGCGGTTGCGCGTCAGCGGCGCCATGACGATGCGGTTGGCGAGCGGGATGTCGCCGACCTGGAGGGGATCGAAGAGAGAAGTCATGGCACGAGGTTAATGCAGTGCAGCAATTGCTGCAGGCCGTGGCACAGTCGCCCCCATGCTCGCTTACCGACACGCCTTCCACGCCGGCAACCATGCCGACGTGCTGAAACACACCGCCTTCGTCGCGGTGCTGCGCCACATGGCGCAGAAAGAGAAGGGCTACCGCATCGTCGACACCCATGCCGGTGCCGGCGGGTATTCGCTGGAGAGCCGGTACGCGCAGCAAGGCGGCGAAGCCGCCGTCGGCATCCTGCGCCTGTGGCAGCACCAGGACCTGCCCGCCGCCGTGGCCGACTACGTCGGCCTGGTGCGCCAGTTCAACGGCGGCAGCGGCCTGAAGCAGTACCCCGGTTCACCGGCACTGGCCCAGCTGCTGATGCGGCCGCAAGACCAGCTGCGACTGTTCGAGGTGCACCCCACCGACCACAAGATCCTCGCCTCCTTCCTCGGCGAGCAGCCCGGTGTCGAGGTGGCGATGAGCGACGGCTTCGCGGCGCTGAAGTCGCAGCTGCCGCCGCCGACACGGCGCGGCGTCGTGCTCATCGACCCCAGCTACGAACTGAAGACCGACTACGCCAAGGTGCTGGCCGCGCTGCGCGAGGCGCTGACCCGCTTCCAGGACGCCACCGTGATGGTCTGGCTGCCGCAGCTGCAACTGCTGGAAGCGGCCCAGCTGCCGCAGCGCCTGAAGGCCACCGCCGACAGCCAGGCCAAGAAGGGCTGGCTGCATGCACGGCTGACGGTGGCCAAGGCCGGCGACCGCGGTTTCGGCATGATCGGCAGCAGCGTCTTCGTCGCCAACCCACCGCACACGCTGCGTGCCGCGCTGGCGCCGGCCCTGCCCTGGCTGGCCCAGGTGCTGGGGCAGTTCGACGGCGCGGCGCACGCGCTCGAGGTCTCGGCCTCGTCCTGAAACGCTAGTCGATGCCGCGTGCGCGTTCGCTCTTGAACTGCGCGCGGAAGGCCTCGAAGTGGCCCTCGTCCAGCGCCTGCCGCACCTCGCGCATGAGGTTCACGTAGTAGTGCAGGTTGTGGATGCTGGCCAGCATCGGCGCCAGCATCTCGCCGCAGCGCTCCAGGTGGTGCAGGTAGGCGCGGCTGAAGTGGCCGCAGGTGTGGCAGCTGCAGCTGGGGTCCGGCGGCCGTTCGTCGCTGCGGTGTTTGGCGTTGCGGATCTTCAGGTCGCCGAAGCGCGTGAACAAGTGGCCGTTGCGCGCATTGCGCGTCGGCATCACGCAGTCGAACATGTCGACGCCGCAGGCCACGCCTTCGACCAGGTCTTCCGGCGTGCCCACGCCCATCAGGTACCGCGGCTTGCCGGCCGGCAGCCGGTGCGGCGTGTGCGCCATGATGCGCAGCATCTGGTCCTTGGGCTCGCCGACGCTGACGCCGCCGATGGCATAGCCCGGCAGGTCGAGTTCGACCAGGGCCGCCAGCGAGGCTTCGCGCAGGTGTTCGAACATGCCGCCCTGCACAATGCCGAACAGCGCGTTCGGGTTCTCCAGCCGCGCAAACTCGGCCTTCGAGCGCCCGGCCCAGCGCAGGCTGAGCTCCATCGACACACGGGCTTCGGCCTCGGTGGTGATGTGGCCCTTGGTTTCGTAGGGCGTGCACTCGTCGAACTGCATGACGATGTCGGAGTTCAGCACCGTCTGGATCTGCATGCTGACCTCGGGCGTGAGGAAGAGCTTGTCGCCGTTCACCGGCGACGCGAACTTCACGCCTTCTTCGCTGATCTTGCGCCCCTTGCCGTCGGTCCCGCCCAGGCTCCAGACCTGGAAACCGCCGCTGTCGGTCAGCATCGGCCGCTGCCAGCCTTCGAAGCGGTGCAGGCCGCCGAACTGCTTCAGCACGTCCAGCCCCGGTCGCATCCACAGGTGGAAGGTGTTGCCGAGAATGATCTCGGCACCCATCTCCTCCAGGCTGCGCGGCAGCACGCCCTTGACGGTGCCGTAGGTGCCCACCGGCATGAACACCGGGGTCTGCACGACGCCGTGGTTCAGCGTCAGCGTGCCGCGGCGCGCGTGGCCGTTGGTCTTCGTGACTTCAAACTTCAGCATGCGCGGTCCAGCAGCATCGCGTCGCCATAGCTGAAGAAGCGGTAGCGGGCTTCGATCGCATGCCGGTACAGCGCATGCACATGTGCGTGGCCGGCAAAGGCACTGATCAGCATCAGCAAGGTGCTCTTGGGCAGGTGGAAGTTGGTGACCAGGCTGTCGACGACGCGGAATGCGAAGCCGGGGCGGATGAAGATGTCGGTCTCGCCGCTGAAGGCCTGCAGCGCACCGCCGCGGGCCGCGGACTCCAGCGCACGCAGCGTCGT
>JBASTF010000781.1:0-1872 GCA_049274755.1 Rubrivivax sp.
GGCCCGGCACCCAGCAGCAGCAGCCGCTTCGTCATCGCACAGCCATCACACCAGGCGGCGCGCGATCAGTGCGTCCAGCGACCAGCGGCCCGGCCCCCAGAGCAGCAAGGCCAGCAGCAGGCTGCCCCAGAACTGGTGCTGCTGCAGCGCGGCCGGCGCGATCTCGGCCAGGCTGAGCACGGCAACGATGTTGACCACCGACAGCCCCGCCGCGGCAAAACGCCCGGCCAGGCCCAGCACCAGCAGCACCGGCAAGGCCAGTTCCCCTGCGGTGCCGGCATAGGCCGCCAGCTCGGGCGGCAGCAGCGGCACGTGGTACTCGTCCTGGAACAGCGCCAGCGTCGTCTCCCAGTCACGGAGCTTGCTCAGCCCCGAAAGAAAAAACGCCTGGCCGACAGACAGCCGCGCGGCCAGTTGGGCCAGCGGCTGCAGTTGTTCGAGCCCGGCAATCAGGCGGCGTGCCACTTGCCAGCCGCTGTTGTGCAGACTGTGGAGGTTCATCGCAGTGTCTCCTCGACGGCGGCCACGGCGCCGGCCTGCAGCGCCTCCAGCAGCCAGGATTGGAAGTTGAAGCCGTCGCCGGCCGCCTGCAGCGCAGCAGCCAGCGGCTCGCCAGCCAGCAGCGCAGCGACAAAACGCGCCGTCGCTGCATCGACCACCAACACCTCGGCCACCCAGCCGCGGCGGCGCACCCAGGTGTTGTCGCCCAGGCCCGCGGCGAAGGCGGCCTGCACCGGCGCAAAACGGTCGGCCGCCGTGCTGCGGTGGGCCTGCCAGATCGTCGCCACCGGATGTGGCGACACCAGCAGTGCCGTACCCGGCTGCAGGCGCAATCGCAGCAGCGCCGGGTCGCCATCGGCCAGGTGCTGCAAGCCCACCGGCGCAGCGCCATCGGCCGCACGTTCGGCCGTGTGCACGGCCCACTCCAGCCGCGCAACATCGGCCAGATAGGGTTCGTCGGCCAGCTGCGCATCGCCGGCGACGAAAGCCGGCAGCGCTGCGCCCCAGGTGGCGATGTCGCCTTGCTGCGGCGCATCGGCCCGCCAGAACACCCGCGCCAGGGCGGCGAAGGCCTCGTCGCCCAGCAACTGCTGCACGGTGGGGTAGGCCGCGGCCAGCGCACGTTCGGCCAGTGCGCCGCCATGGGCCTGGTAGGCCTGCAGCCCGCGCTCAAAACGTGGCCCGTCGCGCAGCCAGCCGGCGACGACACCGGGCCGCGCATCGCGCCACAGCGCACGCAGCAGCATCTGCTGGCGCAGTGTTTCCTTGGCAATGTCGGCAGCACTCATGCCAGCACCCGTTCGGCCTGTGCCACCTCTTCGAGCAGCACCGCATAGGCCGGCAGGTCCGTGTCCCACTCGATCAGCGTCGGCCGCGGCCCCAGCCTGGCCACCGTGTGGCGGAACACCTGCCACACCGGGGCATGCACACGGCTGCCATGGTCGTCGATGACGATGTCGCCGCTGGCGTCGTAGCCGGCGAGGTGGATCTCGCCGACCGCATTGGCATCGATGGCGTCGACCCAGGCGCAGGCCCGTGCCACCGCCGCCGCCTCGCCGCCGCCTTCGTTCAGCGCATTGACGACCAGGTTGTTGACGTCCAGCAGCAGGCCGCAGCCACTGCGCTGCGCCAGTGCATTGAAGAACTGCGGTTCGGCGATGCGGTCGTCGGCCCAGCGCAGATAGGCCGAGAGGTTCTCCACCAGGATGGGCCGGCGCAGCCGCTCCTGCACCTGTTGCACGTTGGCCACCAGGATGGCCAGCGCCGCGTCGGTGAAGGCAATCGGCAGCAGGTCACCGGCATGCACAGCTGCCGCACCCTGGCGCCGCGGCGCACGGGCGAAGCTGGCATGGTCGCTGACACGCACGGGCT
>JBASTF010000782.1:0-3239 GCA_049274755.1 Rubrivivax sp.
GTAGCGGGCCGTCAGCCGCTCTTGCGTGCAGCCGTCCAGCATCGAAAAACGCTCGTGCTCGAACGGCTGCAGCGCCTCGGGCCGCCAGCCGCCTCGGCCGTCGCCCGGACGGCGCACCGTCACGCCAGCAGGCAGTGCCTCGGGCGCGAAGCGGCGCAGGTCGATGCGGAACTGCACATAACTGTCGGCAGACAGGAAGCCTGCACGCTGTGCGCTCAGCCGTAGCGCCACCTCCGGGTTCATCACGCTGTACTCGGCCCAGGCATAGGGACGGCAGGCTTCGGCCACCGACGGCGCCTCGGCGTCGAGCAGCGCTGCATCGGTCACGACGCCCACCGGGGCACCCCACCAGCGGCTGTTGAATTCGTGCGCCCGGATCACGCCGCGAACTCCGTCCAGCGGAACAGGTGGCGCCAGAACTCTTCGCCGTCCCAGGTCCAGCCGAAGTGGTGCATGCGGCGCAGCGGCACCCAGCGCCGCAGGCCGTGTTTTGCAGCCAGTGCCCGCCACTGCGGCGCCATGGGGTCGTGCACCGCATGTCCCAGCGTCTGGATGTTGCGTGGCAGCGTGGCAGCGGCAGTTTGCAGATCGGCAGGTACGATCCACAAGGCCATGCCGCTGTCGATGCGCGGCAGTTCGCTGCCACCGACGGCGACGACGGCACGGTGCCGCGCCGCCAGCACGGCATGCCAGCCATTGGCCCGCGCCAGCTGCTGCAGCCGCACGTTGTCGGACGCGGTGTGCATCGGCACGTCGCGGCGCACGAACTCGGGCCAGGCCTGCAAGAGCCGCTGCTGGAACGCGAGGGCCTGAGCCCGGTCCGCACCCAGCAACACCACACGCGACGGCGATGTGCATCCGGCCTGGCCGTAGATCGCGAACACCTGGACCAGCTCGCGCACGGTCTGGTCCGACACGGCGTCGGGTTCGATCCAGGCCTCCGACCGGCGGTCAACGAAGGACAGCGCGACGCTTTCCAGCGGGTGCGCCAGCGTATGCACCTGGCGCGCGGTGGCGTCCGATCCGAACACGATGCGCACGTCGGCCTCGCCGGCCATCGCCGCGTTGCGCGGGTCCTCGCGGTCAAAGCGCGCGATCTGCACCTGCTCGAAACAGGCCGCGAATGCGGGTGTCTTGCGGCGCAGTTCGTCGAGGAAGGCGCTGCTGAGGTCCTCGGCGCGCGTCGAGGCCTTCATGCGCAGCTGGCAGCCGGTGGCGGCGATGGCCAGCATCGTCAGTGGGCCGAGCAGGCTGACGTTTGCCGGTAGCCAGACGGCGACGCGTCGGCGCGGACTGGCCAGCCACGCCGGGCTGTCGCCGGGCTCGGCCCTGGGCCCGAACACCGCGCTCACCTGGGCTTCGAGCCAGGCCGGGTCGAGCGAGCTCATCAGGTAGGCCCACTCGTCGCGGGTGAAGGCCTCGGGCACCTGCCGCAGCAGCAGGCGCCGCGCCCGGCCGGCTTCGGCGATGAAGTCGTCCAGCGCGTGCGGCGTGGTCAGCGCGACCGGGCCTTGCGGGCCGCGGCGCACCTGCAGATGCTCAGACATTGGCACAGCCCCGTGTCTCGGCCTTGGGGATGCGCCCGTGCAGAACGAAACGGCGACCGTGGCGTCCGCAGCGGCAGTCGCCCTGCAGCACTTCGCCGAGGTCCTCGGTCAGCACGCTGTGGTACGGGGCTCCCCAGGCCAACAGGTTCATGAACTGCAGCTGGCCGACACCGCCTTGCTCTATCGGCGCGTGTGTCCACGGGTCGCGCACGACGACATCGGCCCAGCGTGGCAGGTGGCGAGCCCCGGCCTCGCATTGCGGGCAGATGACACCGACCTGTTCGACCAAGCCGTAGTAGTCGAGCACGGACGAGCCGGGGCCGGCGCGCGACAGCAGCGCAGCGTCGAACTGCTGCCGGTCGACACGCTCGGCCTCGAGCTTCTTCCATCCGCCCGAGTGCACGAAGCGGATGCGTGTGCGGCGCAGGCGCTGCAGTGTCGTCTCCGGCACTTCGGCGCGGCCCAGCGCCAGCCACAGAATCCAGGTGAAGCCGTAGACCAGCAATTCATCGCTGCCCTCGCAGGCACGGTCGAAAGCGTCCCAGCGCACGGTCTCCGGCCGGGCCGGGTCGGGCAGCACGAAGTGCATGTCGCTGGCCAGCGGCCGAAGGCTCAGTGCTGCCGCCAGCCGTGCCGACACGTCGCCCCGGTGGCGCAACGAACGTGGGTCGTCGAAGACCACGAGCGGCCGGCGATGGCCGCCCAACCAGTCGACGAGGATGGCCTGGGCGCTGCACGCCTGCAGCGCGCTGCTGCGCTCGTCCAGCTGTACCTTGCTCGCGATGCCGGACGTGGTTGCCGACGACTGCAGCACACGCAGGTGGCGCAAGCCCTCGGCTTCGGTGGCCAGCAGCCGTTCCTTGAAGGCCCCGACGTGCACGAAGGGCAGATCGGCCGGCGTTGCAGCGTCGTGCCACTCGGGCCACATCGCGCGGTACGGCGCGCAGCCGTTCAGGTGGTGCCGCGAGAGCGCCACCATGTCGCGCAGGAAGGCGGCATCGTCGCGTGTTGCGTAGGGTGCGGCGTCCATCAGTGCGCTCATGGCGTCTCCTGCAGCCACAGCGCGGCACTGTCGCGCCGCACCAGCACGACGTTGGTCCGCGTGCAGGGGTCGCGAACGATCTGGTCCCAGGCGGCCCGCACTTGGGGCTTTAGCCGCTCGAAGTCAGTGCCACCCTGCAGTTCGTCCAGCCGTGCCAGCACGGCGCCGGCGTCGATGCCGTGGCGTGCCAGTTTGTCCGCCGCCTTCGGCGACAGCGCGAGGTTGCGACGCAGGACCGGCGCCAGCAGCGCGCTGCACAGCCGCGCATGGTGGGCAAGGTCGCTGAGCGTCGGCGTGGTGCGCAGACGTGGCTCGAGCACGTGGGCGATGCCGTGGACCAGGCCGACGCTGGCCCGCGCTTGCAGCGTGCAGGCCCGGGCACCCAGATCGAACCAGCGTGTGTCGTTGCCGATCGGCGTTGCGACGAGTTCCAGCAGCAGTGCGGCGAGCTCCGCCTCGACGTCGCCACGGGCCAGCGGCGACAGCAGACCTTCGAGCGCGTGCGACCAGACATCGCCGCAGGCCCAGCGGGCCAGGGCCGGGTCGAGCGTGGCAGCCAGCGCCGGCCAGCGCACACGCGCCTCGGGCAGCAGGTCGTCGCCGATCTCGATGCGCTTGGGATCGCCTGCGTCCACGGCGATCGGCGACGC
>JBASTF010000783.1:0-2545 GCA_049274755.1 Rubrivivax sp.
GCGCAGCGTGGCGTGGCCGATCAGCCCGCGGCGCTGCAGCAGGTACTTGCGCACCGCCAGGCCGATGCCCGGCTGCTGCTCGTAGCGCAGCAGCGGCAGGTGGGCGTCGAACAGGTCGTGTGCCGCCTCGCGTTCGCCGGCGCGCGACAGCCGCACCACGTCGCACAGCATGTCGGGGAAGGCGTAGCCGGTGTTGGCGCCGTCGGCGCCGCGCTCCATCTCGTAGTCGAGGAAGAGCCCGTTGTTGCCGACCAGGATCGGCAGCCGGCGCATCGAGCCCTCGCGCGCGTAGCCGCGCAGCGTGCTGATCTTCTCCAGCCCCGGCCAGTCCTCGTGCTTCAGCATCACGCAGGACGGCAGTTCCTGCACGATGCGGCGGATCACCGCCGGCGTCATCTGCACGCTGAAGGTCAGCGGGTAGTCCTGGATCACGAACGGCACCTCGGCGCCGATCGCTTGCACGGCCTGGTGGTAGTAGCCGACGATCTGGTCGTCGGTGCGCAAGGTGTTCGGCGGCGCGATCATCACGCCGGCGGCGCCCTGGTCCATGACTTCGCGCGTCAACGCCCGCATCGCCGCAAAGCCGGGCGCCGAGACGCCGACGACCACCGGCAGCGCTGCGGCACGGCGGACCATGCGCACCGCGACCTGCACGCTTTCCGCATGTTCGAGCTTGGGCGCCTCGCCGAGCTGGCCGAGCACGGTGATGCCGGTGGCGCCGCAGGCGAGGTAGAAGTCGGTCAGGCGGTCGATCGAGCCGGTGTCGATCGCGCCGTCGGGCAGGAAGGGTGTGGGCGCGATCGGGAACACGCCGCTCGCATCGGAAGTCAGAATCATGGAAGGCTCCTGGCAGGCAGTCTGCCCGGTGGGGGATGCGCCGAGCACGAGAAATTCTGCAGGCTGGCTTCACGAAACATCGGGGTCGCACGCGGTGCCAAGGGTTAATGTGCGGCCGAACCTCGAAACAACCACAACCGGAGACCTTCCATGCTGCACCGCATCCGCCCCCGCCTCGCCGCCGCCGGCACGCTCGCCGCCACGCTGTGCGTGCCGTTCGCCGCGCTGGCGCAGACGCCGGCAGCGCCCTACCCCAGCAAGCCCATCACCATCGTCGTCGGCAGCGCGCCGGGCGGCTCCAACGACGTCTTCGCGCGGGCCATCGGCCGCAAGCTGCAGGACAGCCTGGGGCAGAACGTGGTCGTCGACAACAAGCCCTCGGGCGGCGGCATCGCCGCCAACGCCGCCGTGGCGCGTGCCCAGCCCGACGGCTACACGCTGGTCGTCGTGTCCTCCACCTTCACCACCGGCGCGGCGATCCGCAGCAACCTGCAGTACGACGTGGTGAAGGACTTCAGGCCGGTGGCGATGCTCGCGCGCGGCCCGCTACTGGTGACGGTGAACAAGGACTCGCCGCTGCAGTCGATCCAGGACCTGGTGGCACGCGCGAAGGCGCAGCCGTCCAAGCTGAACTACGGCACCTCGGGCGCCGGCAGCATCAACCACTTCGCCACCGAACTCTTCACCGACGCGGCCGGCATCAAGCTGACGCACATCCCGTACAAGGGCATGGGCCCGGCGACGAACGACCTGCTCGGCGGCCAGATCGACATCCTGATCGCCAGCGCACCGTCGATCCTGCCGCAGCTGAAGTCGGGCCGCGCGCGTGCACTGGCCGTGACGACGGCCGGGCGCTCGCCGATCGCGCCCGAACTGGTGTCGCTGGAAGAGGCCGGCTACAAGGGCAGCGCGATCGACCTCTGGTGGGGCGTGCTGGCGCCGGCGGGCACGCCGCCGGCCGTCGTCGAGCGGCTGAACGGCGCCATCAACAAAGCCATGGCGACGCCGGAGATGAAGGCCTTCCTGCTCAACGAAGGTGCCGAACCGGC
Organism: Rubrivivax sp.; assembly: GCA_049274755.1. Classification (GTDB taxonomy): domain Bacteria; phylum Pseudomonadota; class Gammaproteobacteria; order Burkholderiales; family Burkholderiaceae_C; genus Rubrivivax. The sequence goes on from JBASTF010000783.1 coordinate 1,887, forward strand.
GTCGATGGCGCCGGCCGAGTTCGGGCAGTTCATCGGCGCCGAACTCACGCGCTGGAAGGCAGTGGCGAAGGCGGCGGACATCAAGGCCGACTGATCCACGCTCACTGGTACAGCAGGCGTTCCTGGCGCGCCGGCGCCCCCGCCATGTGCAGGGCCTGGCGCATCACCGCCTCGACCTGGCCGACGATGCCGTCCCAGCCCATGCCCAGCGCCGATTCGCGTGCCGCGCGGCCCATCGCCGCCGTGCCTTGCCGGTCGGCGGCCAGCGCCTCGGCCTGGCGCACAAAGGCCTGGGTGTCCCCCGGTGGCGCCAGCAAGCCGTTGCTGCCCGGCTTCAGCAACTGCGCAGCGGCAGCACAATCGAAGGCCAGCACCGGCAGGCCGCTGGCCAGGGCCTCGGGCACGACGTTGCCGAAGGTCTCGGTGAGGCTGGGAAACACGAACAGGTCACCCGACGCGTAGTGCGCCGCCAGGTCGGTGCCGCGGCGCAGACCGGTGAACACCGCATCGGGGCAGCGCTGCTGCAGCGTGGCACGCAGCGGGCCGTCGCCGACCAGCACCAGGCGCAGCCGCGGGTTCAACGCCCGCATCGCGGCGAAGGCCGCGAGCAGCGTGTCCAGGTTCTTTTCCGGCGCCAGCCGGCCCACACACAGCACGGC
>JBASTF010000784.1:0-2942 GCA_049274755.1 Rubrivivax sp.
GGCGCCGGACCCAGCGCGCGATCCTCGATGCCGCTGCTGCCGAATTCGGCGACAAGGGCTTTCACGAAAGCTCGATCGTTTCGATCACCCAGCGTGCTGGCGTGGCGCTGGGCAGCTTCTATACCTATTTCGAAAGCAAGGAGGTGCTGTTCAAGGCGCTGGTGCGGGACATGTCGGGCCGGGTCCGCGATCATGTCGCTCCGGTGCTGCGCGAACATAGCGGCGGCGCAGTGGAAGCCGAAGGGGCGGCGCTTGCAGCATTTCTTGGCTTTGCGCGCGAGCACAAGGAAATCTACCGGATCATTGATGAAGCCGAATTCGTCGCGCCGGAAGACTGGCGGGCGCATTACCTCAACACGGCGGCGCGCATTCTGGAGCGGTTGCAGACGGCGCGGGCCAAGGGCGAGCTCGGAGTGGAACCCAGCGAGGTCCATGCCTGGGCGATCATGGGGATGAACGTGTTCCTGGGGCTGCGCTTCGGCGTGATGGACGGCGCGGCGGATTTGGGCGAGGTGGCCGGGGTGGCCAACGCGTTGCTGAAGGATGGGTTGGGGTAGGGTTCGCTTACAATGATGACCAAGTTTTGGGATCGCGGCTTCTCGTAAACCGAGATTCGAGAGGCGTTTTTTGGCGACCGTCAAAGATATGCCGCAGTACACATGTGGCCAGGAAGTCCGCCCCTAACCCAAAAACTCCCGTCACCCTGAACTTGTTTCAGGGTCCATTTCTCGGCGTGTCCTATCGCCTGAGGCAATACCCGACCGTGCGGTTGGTCTGCCCACCCGAGAACCGGAAATGCGGCACGATGGATGCTGAAACAAGTTCAGCATGACGGGTTTGGGCGGAGCGTGGTGTTGTCCGGTGACAATCCCTTCAACCCCCGCTAAGCGCGCAACCCATGTCCAACCCCCATAGCTCTACCAGGCGCACCTTTGCCATCATTTCGCACCCTGACGCAGGCAAGACCACGCTGACCGAGAAGCTGCTGCTACAAGGCGGGGCGATCCATCTGGCGGGCGAGGTCAAGGCGCGGGGGCAGGCGCGCCGGGCGCGGTCTGACTGGATGAAGATCGAGCAGCAGCGCGGGATCTCGGTGACTTCCAGCGTGATGACCTTCGAGCGGCTGGGGGTTACCTTCAACCTGCTCGACACCCCGGGGCATGAGGATTTTTCCGAAGACACCTATCGCACGCTGACTGCGGTGGATTCCGCGATCATGGTGATCGACGCCGCCAAAGGGATTGAGCCGCAGACCCGCAAACTGTTCGAGGTCTGCCGGCTTCGTTCGGTCCCGATCATCACTTTCGTCAACAAGGTTGACCGCGAAGGCCGCTCGCCATTCGATCTGATGGACGAAGTGGCCGATGCGCTGGCGCTCGATGTCTGCCCGATGGCCTGGCCGGTCGGGCTGGGGGGCGAGTTTCAGGGCGTGCTCGATTTTGCCAGCGGCCTGGTCAGTGTGCCAGAAGGACCGAGCCGCGAGTTTCTGGGCAAGACGATACAGATGGACCTGCCCGCAGCCATCGCCGACGAGGTTGAGCTGGCGCGCGGCGGCTATCCGGCCTTCGATCTGGAAGCCTATCGCCACGGCGACATGACCCCGGTTTATTTCGGATCGGCGCTTAAGAATTTCGGCGTGGCCGAGCTGATCGATGCGATCGCCAGATATGCCCCGCCGCCGCGCCCGCAGCCGAGCGAGGCTGGGGTAATCAGTCCTGAGGGCAAGGAAGTCACTGGTTTCATCTTTAAGGTCCAGGCTAATATGGACCCGCAGCACCGCGACCGGATCGCCTTCATGCGGCTGGTTTCGGGTACCTTCAAGCGCGGCATGAAGCTGACGCCATCGGGCAGCGGCAAGCCGGTGGCGATCCATTCGCCGATCCTGTTCTTCGCGCAGGACCGCGAGATTGCCGATAGTGCCGAACCGGGCGATATCATCGGCATCCCCAACCACGGCACGCTGCGGGTTGGCGATACGCTGAGCGAAACCAACAAGGTGCGGTTCATCGGCCTGCCCAATTTCGCCCCGGAAATCCTGCGCCGGGTCGCGCTGAAAGATCCGACCAAGACCAAGCAGCTCAGGAAAGCGCTCGACGATCTGAGCGAAGAGGGCGTGATCCAGGTGTTCTACCCCGAGATTGGCGGGCAGTGGATCGTCGGCGTGGTCGGGCAGCTTCAGCTCGAAGTGCTGATTTCGCGGCTGGAAGCGGAATACAAGGTCGAAGCCATGCTCGAAATGGCCCCCTTCGATACCGCGCGCTGGCTCAAGGGGCCGGACGCGGCGCTCAAAAGCTTTGCCGATTTCAACAAGTCGAACCTGGCGAAAGACCGCGATGGCGATCCGGTGTTCATGGCGCGCTCGGCCTGGGACGTAAGCTATCAGCAGGAGCGCAATCCGGAGTTGGTGTTTTCAGCGACCAAGGAGCGTTGAAATGGCCAAACAAAGCAATTTGACTCGTGTGAAAGCGGTTCTTGATGGCGAAAACGAGGGGTTTCAGAATTATTTTTCACATTTTTTCAGATTGCTAGGGCAAGAACGCCCCGTCTTACCTGCGATACTAGCATATCAGTTTCATCTTACTGAGACGGCCCATCATAGAGCGCTCTATGGGATGCTCTGTCGCTTGCATGGTTGTGATACCGCTTTGGCGCGAAGCGTTATCGATAAGCAGCATATGACTCGGGAAAAATTTCAAGAATTGTTTGGGTCTGTCGCAGGAGTTGCTATCGCATCGGAAACGCGAAGCCTTCTGGCCAAAGCCGAATCTAATAGAGACAAGATGATTCACGGAAAAACTGTCACCGACAGTCAGATGTGGTCAGCAATTTTCGCGCTTCTGGATTACTCGGTCGATCTGAACAACAAAGTTTGGGAAATTGCCGAATTTGAGCCATTCGGGGATATGCGCGGCTCGACTGGAAAAAAGAATGGTGCCCCGCTC
>JBASTF010000785.1:0-1934 GCA_049274755.1 Rubrivivax sp.
GTGTCGGTGCTGCCGAAGCCAAACGCGGCGGCAACGGCTGCGGCGGCAGCTGGTACACGGTGGGGCGTTTCAACTACAGCACCAAGGACAGCCGCGTCACCGATTCCGTCCTGGGTCTGGAGTACGACGCCGGTTGCTGGATCGCCCGCATCGTCGCCGAGCGCCTGTCCACCGGCCGCAGCGAAGCGACGACCCGTTTGCTGCTGCAGCTGGAGCTGGTGGGCCTGTCGCGCATCGGGTCGAACCCGCTGAAGGTCTTGAAGGACAATATCCCCGGTTACCGCCTGCTGCGCGAAGACCGCCGCGTTCCGACTGCTTCCTCCGACGAATGACCGAATCCAAGACCCTGCGGCGCGCCGTCGCGCTGGTGGCCATGCTGGTGGCCGCTGTTTCAGCCGCCGTGCCCGCCGCTGCGCAGCTGCGCGAGCGCAATGGCGACTACATCGTGGCCATCGTCAACAGCGAACTCGTCACCGCCGGCGAGATCGACCGCCGCCTGCAGCGGTTGCAGGAAGACGCGGCCCGCAGCGGCAGCCGCCTGCCGCCCGAGGCCACGCTGCGCCAGCAGGTGATGGACGCGCTGATCGACGAACGTGTCATCGTGACCTACGCCCGCGACAGCGGCGTGCGCATCGACGAGGCCGAACTCGACCGCGCGGTGCAGAGCGTGGCGCAGCAGAACCAGCTGAACCCGGACCAGCTGCGCGAGCGGCTGCGCGCCGACGGCATGGACTACACCCGTTTCCGCGCCAACCTGCGCGACCAGATGCTGATCGAGCGCATCCGCGAGCGCGAGGTGCAGGGCCGCATCCGCGTGCCCGACAACGACATCGAGGCCTACATCGAGCAGCAGCGTTCGGCCGTCCAGGGCGACGCCGAGATCAACCTGGCGCAGATCCTCGTCACCGTGCCCGAAGGCGCCGACGCGGCGACGCTGGCGGCGCGCAAGGCCCGCATCGACGCCGCGCTGGCCCGGGTGCAGGCCGGTGAGGACTTCGCCAAGGTGGCGCGCGAAATCTCCGAAGACGGCAACCGCGAACGTGGCGGCGAGATCGGCAGCCGCCCGGCCAGCCGTTTGCCCGACCTCTTCATCGAAGGCGTGCAAGGCCTGGCCGCCGGCCAGGTGTCGGCGGCGGTGCTGCGCTCCGGCGCCGGTTTCCACCTGCTGAAGGTCATCGAGCGCCAGGACGACGGGGCGCTGCGTGTCACGCAGACCCGTGCCCGCCACATCCTGCTGCGCACCTCGGCCCAGCTGACCGCCGAGGTCGCCGCGCGGCGCCTGGCCGAATACAAGCGCCAGATCGAGAGCGGTTCACGCAGCTTCGAGGACCTGGCGCGCCAGTACAGCGAAGACGGCTCGGCCGCCGGCGGGGGCGAACTGGGCTGGGCGATGCCGGGACAGTTTGTGCCCGAGTTCGAAGAGGCGATGAATCGCCTGGCCATCGGCGGCATCTCGGCACCGCTGGTGTCGCGCTTCGGCGTGCACCTGATCCAGGTGCTGGAGCGGCGCCAGGTGGCGCAGGACATGAAGCAGGTGCGCGAACAGGCGCGCAACGTGCTGCGCGAGCAGAAGTTCGAAGGCGCTTATGCCGACTGGGCCAAGGAACTGCGTGCACGCGCCTATGTCGAGATGCGCGAGCCGCCGCAGTGAGGCAGGGTTGATGACGGCTGCCGCGGCACGATGAACCACCAGCCGCGCAAGCGCTTCGGCCAGCATTTCCTCAGCGACGAGGCCGTGCTCGACGCCATCGTCGATGCCATCGACCCCCGGCCCGGCCAGGCCCTGGTGGAGATTGGCCCCGGTCTGGGCGCGATGACCAAGCCGCTGCTGGAACGCTGCGGGCAGATGACGGTGATCGAGCTCGACCGCGACCTGGCCGCCCGGCTGCGCCGCGAGCCGCGGCTCGCGGTGGTGGAGGCCGACGTGCTGACGG
>JBASTF010000786.1:0-2031 GCA_049274755.1 Rubrivivax sp.
GGGTGATCGTGTGGCCGTCGGGCCCGGGCTGCAGTTCGGCAGCCAGGAAACCCAGCGCCACGGCCGGCGGCTTGCGGTGGTCGCCGCCCATTTCGTAGGCATGCGAGGTGCCGAGTTCACCCTGCAGCTCCCACACCAGGTCCGACAGCTCGCCCCGTGTGGCCACCCGCGGCAGCAGCGGTTCGTAGCGCTGCCACACGGCCGCCCAGTCGATGCCCGACATGTCCTCGACCCAGAAGTGGTCGCGCTGCAGCCGCCACACCTCGCGCAGCATCTGCCGCCATTCGGCACGCGGGTCGACGGCCACTCGCAGGCGGCCCAGGTCCAGCCAGCCGCTTTTGCGCGAGGGGCGCTCGTCGGCCGTGTCCTTGCCGTCTTCGCGCGGCACCGCGGCGATGGCGCGCAGGCGCTGGCCTTCGCGCACCAGCAGGGTGTGGGCGTCCTGTGCGACGGCGAAGCTGTCGGCCTTGTCCATCAGCGGCTGCACCTGGCCGCTGGCGAAGTCGAACAGCTCCAGCCGACCCGGCGATTCCTTGTGGCCGCCGCGGCCATGGGCGCCGGGAATCGGCATCACGGTCCAGACCACCTTGTCGCCGGCGACGCCGGCGATCTGGCCGAAGCGGTTCTCGGCCACCGGGAAGGCCGCGATGCGGCGTGTGATGCCGGCCAGTTCGACGACCAGCGCCGCGCTGCCCGGCTTGTCGCCGCCGGCCTCGGGCTTGTCGTCGCCCTTCAGACCTTTGGGGGCGGGATCGAAGGGCGCGCGGCCACCGGCCTGCAGCGCCAGCAGGTAGGGCCGCGCGGCGCGCGGGAAGCTCATCTCGAACTGCAGGCTGTCGTACACCGGGTCGTAGGTGCGCAGCGACAGGAAATAGAGGTAACGACCGGCGGGATCGAAGGCCGGGCTCCAGTCGCGGAACTCGGGTTCTGTCACCAGCGTCGCGGTGCCGCTGGCCAGCTCGAGCAGCTTGATCGCCGTGTGCCGCGGGCTGGTGTCGAAGGCATAGGCCAGCCAGCCGCCGCAGGGCGACCAGGCGATGTCGCGGATGCGACCGCAGTCGCTGCTGTCGGCGCGCTGCAACGTGCCGGTGGCGGTGTCGCCGAGCAGCAGCTCGTTGCGGTGGTTGGCGATGGCCAGCTGGGTGCCGCGCGGCGCGGCGCGCAGCTCGGTGGCACGGCCGATGTCCCAGGGCAGGCTGCGTTCGTCGCGGCCGTCGAAACACACGACACGCTCTTCGCCGCTGGCGTCGCTGACGGCGACCAGCGTGCTGCCGTCGGCCAGCCACTGCAGCAGACGGCGCCGCGCCGGTGTGTCGCTGTCGTGGCCATGCTGCTGCGCCGCGCCTTCCCACAGCGGCATCGAAAACAGCTTGCCGCGGGCTTCCAGCGCCACGCTGTGGCCCGCCGGGTGCAAGGCCATGCCTTGCAGCTGCTCGGCCGCCGGCACGAAGCGCCGCGCCGCCTGCGTGCGCGCCGAAGGCACCTGGATGTCGACTTTCTTCGTCGTGTCGCTGTCGGGGTCGAACAGCCACAGCTCGGCCGCACATTGGTAGACGATGCGGCGGCCGTCGCTGGCGGCATGGCGGGCATAGTGTGTGGCGTGGTCGCTGTGGCGCTGCAACCCGCGGCCGTCGGGCGCCACCGAGTACAGGTTGCCGACACCCTCGAAGTCGCTGAGGAAAAAGATGCGTTCGCCGATCCACAGCGGGCTGCTGATGTTGCCTTCGAGCTCGCTCATGCGGCGGAACTGGCCGTTGCCGCGTTCGTCCACCCACAGGTGGCCGGCGGTGCCGCCGCGGTAGCGTTTCCAGCGCGCGGGGTCCACGGTGTTGCGGCCGATGACACGCCGGCCCTCGCTGCCGAACGACAGGTGGTTGATCTGCCCGAGCTCGATGCGCTCGGGCACACCGCCATCCACACCCACCGTGAACGCATGCCAGTTGCGGAAAAACGGCTGGCCATGGTTGCTGCAGAACAGCACGCGGCCGTCGGGCGTGAACCCACGCACCGCGGTGTCGGCACCCAGCCAGG
>JBASTF010000787.1:0-1562 GCA_049274755.1 Rubrivivax sp.
GCGCAGCGGCTGATGCAGGCGGTGGACGATGCAGCGCGCGCGGCGGGACGCTGGGTGCTGGTGCTGGACACGGTGACCGGCGGCGACGCCGAGCGCCTGTACGAACGTGCCGGCTGGCAGCGTGTGGGCAGCGTGCCGAACTACGCGCTGATGCCCGATGGCAGCTTCTGCGGCACCACCTTCTTTCACAAGCAGCTATGACGTGCTGCCGTCGCCATCACCATCGATCCACAGGTCGCGCAGCTCACGCTTGAGCACCTTGCCGATGGCGCTGCGCGGCAGCTCGTCCAGCAGACGCAGTCCGGCCAGGCGCTGGGTCTTGCCAAGCTGGGCATTGGCCCAGTCGCGCAGCGCCTCGGCGCTGTCGGCGTGGCCGGGCTGGCGCACAACAAAGGCCACCGGCGTTTCGCCCCACGCACGCGACGGCACACCGACGACGGCGGCATCGGCCACCGCCGGGTGCCGGCGCAGCACAGCTTCGAGGTCGCTGGGGTAGATGTTGAAGCCGCCGCTGATCAGCATGTCCTTGCGCCTGTCCTGCAGGATGAGGAAACCGTCGTCGTCGAAGCGGCCGACGTCGCCGGTGCGGATGTAGCGCCGGCCGGCGCCGTCGTACCACTCGGCATCGGCGGTCTTGGCGGGCTGGCGGTGGTAGCCCGTCATCATCGCCGGCGAGCGGCCGACGATCTCGCCGCTGCGGCCGGCATCCCGCGGCAGTTCGCGGCCCTCTTCGTCGATGAGGCGGATGTCGTGGCCTTCCGAAGGCTGGCCCACCGTGTGCAGCTTGTGCGGGTGCAGGTGGGCATGCAGGATGACGGTGCCGCCGCCTTCGGTCATGCCGTAGTACTCGGTCAAGCCACCGGGCCAGCGCCGCAGCAGCTCGGCCTTCAGCTCGGCGTGGAAGGGGGCGCTGGTGCAGAACTTGGCGTGGAAGCTGCGCAGGTCGTGTTTGTCGAAGCTGGGGTGGGCCATCAGCCGCTGGTACTGCACCGGCACCAGCATCGTGTGTGTGGCACGCAGCTGTTCGGCCAGCGCCAGGTAGGCAGCGGCCTCGAACTTCGGCATCAGCACCAGCTGCCCGCCCCAGGCCAGCGTGGGAATGGCGCAGACCAGGGTGGTGTTGCTGTACAGCGGCGTGGCGATCAGCGTCACCGCATCGGGGCCGTAGCCCGAGAGCGCACCGCGCTGCACATGGGCCCAGCGCATCGCATGCGGCTGCACGATGCCCTTGGGCGTGCCGGTGGTGCCCGAGGAATAGATGATGTTGAAGGGCCAGGCGGGGTTGATGGCCAGCGGCGCGGGGCGTGTGCCTGCGGGCGCCAGCCAGGCCTCGAAGGCCGGGCCGTCCAGCGCGATCGTCGGCACCGGCCAGGCCACGCCGAAGGCAGCGGTGCCGGCATCGACGAAGACATGGCGTGCACCGGCATCGGTGGCCATGTCGGCCAGTTGCTGCGGCGTCGCGCTGGGCGCCAGCGGTGCAATGGCGGCGCCGGCACGCAGCGTGCCGACAAACAGTGCGACATAGGCGATGCTGGACGCGGCGCAGACGGCCACTGCAGCGC
>JBASTF010000788.1:0-11644 GCA_049274755.1 Rubrivivax sp.
TCGGGGTCCAGCACCGCGGTGGCAAAACCCAGGCGCTGCGCGGCATGCACGAACATGCGGCCGAGCTGGCCACCGCCCAGCACACCCAGCGTGCTGCGGCCATCGGGCAACAGGTGGCCTGCGGCGACGGCCTGGCTCATCGCTGGAGATCCTGCGTCATCGCCCGCGCCGCAGCGGTCTGCCGCGCCCGGTAGTCCTGCAGCTTCAAACGCAGGGCCTCGTCGTCGACCGCCAGCATCGCGATGGCAAACAAGGCCGCGTTGGCAGCACCGGCAGCACCGATCGCAAAGGTCGCCACCGGGATGCCCTTGGGCATCTGCACGATGGAGTACAGCGAGTCGACACCTTGCAGATGTTTGCTCGGCACCGGCACACCCAGCACCGGCACCGTGGTCTTCGCCGCCAGCATGCCCGGCAGATGCGCCGCGCCACCGGCCGCAGCAATGATGGCCTTGATGCCGCGCGACTGGGCAGTTTCGGCAAACGCAAACATGTCATCCGGCATGCGGTGCGCCGACAGGACCTGGGCTTCGTAGGGCACACCAAACCCGTCGAGGATCTCGGCGGCGATGCGCAACGTGTCCCAGTCGGAGGAGGAGCCGAGGGTGAGGGAGATTTGGACGATATTCATCCTTGACCTCATTGATTATCCACAACGGCATCGCACGACCAACCACTCGGAACTGATCCAAAGACCTCTAACGACAAACCACGAGATAATTGTCCCAAGTCACATTCATATTCTTTCTTAGAGTTCTCATATAGTGGACTAAATTTTGCAATCAGCGACTCTTGCTCATGGCGTCGAGCCAAACTCAGACACATTGCCGCAGCAACAATTCGCTCATCAACATCGAGCCTCAATATATCCACATCATCAACTGATCGTAGCAAATCAACAATTACATCACTGTCTGCACTCATACCTCGACAGTAAAGTATATCAACAAACAATGACGATCTGTTTGACCGATCTTCAAGAGTATCAAGCTGCATCGCAATTGGTTTCAATATCTCAATCGCTCTTGCGTAGTCTCCTCGAAGCATCTGGGCTCTCGCTCGAGAGACGTCGATCAAGTGCACAAGTGAAAGCACTCGCGTGCCTACCTGAAATGCCCACGCCGATTCCAACTCTCGCGCCAATAGATCAACCCGCATCACATCAACGGAATCCTCATATCCCAGACTTCTGACACGCAAATACTCCAAACCGAACGAAGCACGATTATACATCAGAGCCCCCATCGTGGCACGGTCGCCCGCGTCGATGGAACTTTGACGGCAAAATTCAAACCATCGCCCTGCCACATCAAATCTACCACAATAACTATAAATATTCCCCAAAATAATTGAAACCCTCGCTTTGAGATCGACCGAGACCTTTCCTCGGAAAGTTAGTACTTCCTGAAGTAGCATCAACATCTCGGAGTAGGCACCGCGCTCAAACTCTAGGTGAGCCAACCATGCGCCCGTTAGCAGTCGTAAGTCGTCAATACGGAACGCAACCGCGATCGCCCGAGCGCGCAACACACGATCCCTAGCCAAGTGGCTGACCCGCTCGAAATAGAGTAACAAACCCTCCACGAGCATGAGCCATATGGAGACCCTGGCATTCTTGGCGTCACCAAACTGCTCGCGAAGCAAGCCAAGAACTTCGCGCGCTTCCACAAACTCACCAATGCGAACGAGATACGCAGCACGCTCAGCTCGCAATTCGGCTCCGACGAAAGCGTCGGTGCAAGCGGCCAATTGGCGCTCAATCCTCTCCAACAACGAACTCATACCCCACCCCCGTCTGTCAAGACGCGGCAAGCCTCCCCGTACCGACCTGCGCTTGCCGCCGCCACGTCCGCCGGCAGCGCCGGTGCCGGTGGACGTTTGTTCCAGGGTTGACCGTCGATGCGCACGGCTTCCAGCCAGTCGCGGATGGCCTGTTTGTCGTAGCTGGCGGGGTTTTTCCCTTCGCGCCAGGTCCGGCGGTCCCAGAAACGGGACGAGTCAGGCGTCAGCACCTCGTCCATCAGGGTCAGCGTGCCATCTGCGTCGAGGCCGAACTCGAACTTGGTGTCGGCGATGATGATGCCGCGTGTCAGTGCGTGGGCCGCCGCCGCCTCGTACAGGCGGATCGCCACCGTGCGCACCTGGTCGGCGAGTTCGGCGCCGATCATCTGCCGCATGCGTTCGAACGGGATGTTCTCGTCGTGTTCACCGGCCTCGGCCTTGGTGGCCGGCGTGAAGATCGGCGCCGGCAGCCGGCTCGCCAGCTGCAGCCCCGGCGGCAACGCCACGCCGCAGACCTCGCCGTTCTGCTGGTACTCCTTCCAGCCCGAACCCGCCAGGTAACCACGCACCACGGCTTCCACCGGCAGCGGCTGCAGACGCTTCACCAGCATCGAACGGCCTCGCACCTGGGCCACTTCGTCGGGCGCCACCACCGACACCGGGTCGTCGCCGGTCAGGTGGTTGGGCACGATGTGCTGCAGCTTCTCGAACCAGAACAGCGCCATGCGCGTGAGGATCTCGCCCTTGCCGGGAATCGGGTCGCTGAGCACGACATCGAAGGCCGACAAGCGGTCGCTGGCCACCATCAGGATGCGGTCCTTGCCGACGGCGTAGTTGTCGCGCACCTTGCCACGCGCCAGCAGCGGCAGGGAGTGCAGGTTCGACTGGAAGAGGGCTTGGCTCATGGCGTGGTCCGCGGGCAAGAAGAAGGGAGACGGGGCGACAAGGATGGAAGTGTGACGCACAAACGACAAAGGGCCGCAGCAGCGGCCCTGGACAAAGCGCCGCTGCTGCGGCCCTGTCGGTGGCGAGTGAACGCCGGCGGCGGCGTCAGGCCACTGTTTGCGCCAGTTCTCCGGCGGCGTAGCGCTTGGCGACGACGCCCAGCGTCTGCGGCTGGATCTTGCCGGCCTGGCCTTCGCAGCCGAATTCCAGGTAACGCTGCTTGCAGACCTTGTAGGCCGCCTCGCGCGCCGGCTTCAGCCATTCGCGGGCATCGAACTTGTCCGGGTTCTCGGCCATGAACTTGCGCACCGCACCGGTCATCGCCAGGCGGATGTCGGTGTCGATGTTGATCTTGCGCACGCCGTGTTTGATGGCTTCCTGGATCTCGGAGATCGGCACGCCATAGGTCTCCTTCATCTTGCCGCCGTACTGGTTGATGATGGCCAGCAACTCCGGCGGCACCGACGACGAGCCGTGCATCACCAGGTGGGTGTTCGGGATGCGGGCGTGGATTTCCTTGACGCGGCTGATGGCCAGGATGTCGCCGGTGGGTTTGCGGCTGAACTTGTAGGCACCGTGGCTGGTGCCGATGGCGATGGCCAGCGCGTCCAGCTGCGTGGCCTTCACGAACACCGCGGCCTCCTCGGGGTCGGTCAGCATCTGGCTGTGGTCCAGCTTGCCTTCGGCGCCGATGCCGTCTTCCTCGCCGGCGTCGCCGGTCTCGAGGTTGCCCAGGCAGCCCAGTTCACCTTCGACGGTGACACCGACTTCGTGCGCCATCTGCACGACACGGCGCGTGACGTCGACGTTGTAGTCGAAGTTCGACGGTGTCTTGCCGTCCTCGCGCAGCGAGCCGTCCATCATCACCGAGCCGAAACCCAGCTGGATGGCGCCTTCGCAGACCGCCGGTGTCGTGCCATGGTCCTGGTGCATCACCAGCGGGATCTGCGGGTAGGCCTCGGTGGCGGCCTGGATCAGGTGCTTGATGAAGGGCTCGCCGGCGTATTTGCGCGCACCGGCCGAGGCCTGCAGGATGACCGGCGCGCCCACCTCGGCGGCAGCCTGCATCACCGCCTGTACCTGTTCGAGGTTGTTGACGTTGAAGGCCGGGATGCCATAGCCGTTGTCGGCGGCGTGGTCCAGCAGTTGGCGCATCGAAACGAGTGGCATGGCAGGGCCTCGGAACGGTAGTGAAGGAGTCGCAAGCAATCGCGGCAGGGCGTCGACCGTAACCGCGCGGTAACTGGTCGACGATTTTAGCGGCCGCCGCCAACAGGGAATTGGGGGCCAAGCACCCCGCTTTTCGGCCTCAAGTCACATCTGCTCCGGCCTGACACTGGGGGTTCCCGGCAGCGCATGGGCGCGGCCGTCACCAGGGCATCCACATGGCTCGTCAGCAGCACCTCCAGGCCGTCACGCAATGGATCACCGCCGCCGCGTTGCAGCACGGCCCGCGCCTGCCCGATCACCTGGTGGAACGGCTGCAAATCAGCCGCCGCTCGGCGCTGGCACTGTTGAACAAGCTGGTCGCGGCGCAATGGCTGCAGCGTGCCGATGGCCGCCGCCGCAACGCGCTGTTCCGCCCCGGCACCTTGCGCCAGGTGGTGCAGCGCTACCCGCTGGCCGGCCTGCACGAAGACCTGCCCTGGCAGCGCGACTTCGCACCCTTCCTGGACCTGCCGCCGCATGTGGCGCGCATGGCCCAGCACGCCTTCACCGAACTGCTGAACAACGCCGTCGACCACAGCGGCGGCAGCCAGGTCACCGTGTCGGTGCGGCAGACGCCGCTGCACCTGCAGTTGCTGGTGTCCGACGACGGCGTCGGCGTCTTCGGCCGCATCCAGCAGGACTTCGCGATCGCCGACGCGACGCTGGCGATGCTGGAGCTGGCCAAGGGCAAGCTCACCAGCACGCCCGAGCGCCACAGCGGCCACGGCCTGTTTTTCACATCGCGGCTGGCCGACATCTTCGACCTGCACGCCAACCACCGCGCCTTCCAGTACCGCGGCTGGGACCGCCGCAGCTGGCACACCGCCAAGGCCGTGCCGCGCAACGGCACCTCGATCTACGTCGCCATCGCGCTGGACACGCAGCGCACGCTCGACCAGGTGCTGCGCGCCCACAGCGCCGACGGCGCCGGCTACGGCTTCGAGGCCACCTCGGTGCCGCTGCAGCTGATCACCGGCAGCAACACGGCGCTGGACTCACGCGCCCAGGCCAAACGTGTGGCCTCGCGGCTGCAGCGTTTCCGCCGCGCCGAGGTCGACTTCTCCGGCATCAACGAGGTCGGCCACGGTTTTGCCGACGAGCTGTTCCGCGTTTTCGCGCGTGAACATCCGGCCGTGGAACTGGTGCCGCTGGGCATGGCGCCGCGTGTTGCGGCCATGGTCGACAGCGTGCGCGTTGCCGCGCTGGCGGCCTGACGCAAAACGCTGGCCGCGTCAGCCGACGCGGCACACTTTGGCTTCGCCGAAGTGTGCCGTCGAAGTGCGGCTCAGCCCACCCGGCACACTTTCAGCATGTTCGTGCCGCCCGGGTAGCCCATGGGCTCGCCGCAGGTGATGGCATAGGTGTCGCCGCCGCGCAGCACACCACGTTCGACCAGCAGCTTCTCGGCCATCTCCAGCGCCTCGTCGCGGTCGCCGAGCTTGGGCATCAGCAGCGGGCTGACGTTGCGGTACAGCGTCATGCGGCGCTGCGAGCCGTCCTGCGAGGTCAGGCCGTAGATCGGCACCTTGATGTTGTGCCGGCTCATCCACAGCGCCGTCGAACCCGATTCGGTCAGCGCGATGATGGCCTTGCAGCCCAGGTGGTGCGCGGTGAACAGCGCACCCATCGCAATGCTCTGGTCGATGCGGCCGAACTTCTTGTTCGTGAAGTCGGTGTCGATGGACACGTCGTCGGCACGTTCGGCTTCCAGCGCGATGGCCGCCATCTGCTCGATGGTCTCCACCGGGTACTTGCCGGCCGCCGTCTCGGCGCTCAGCATCACGGCGTCCGTGCCGTCGAGCACGGCGTTGGCGACGTCGCTGACCTCGGCGCGTGTCGGCACCGCGTTGACGATCATCGACTCCATCATCTGCGTCGCCGTGATGGTCACCTTGTCCATCTCGCGCGCCATGCGGATCATGCGTTTCTGCAGCGCCGGCACCGCGGCGTTGCCGACCTCGACGGCGAGGTCGCCGCGCGCGACCATGATGCCGTCGGACGCCCGCAGGATCTGGTCCAGCACAGGAATCGCTTCGCTGCGCTCGATCTTCGCGATCAGCGCCGGCTTGTGGCGCCAGGGTTCGCCCGCCACATTGGCCAGCTGGCGCGCCATCTCCATGTCGGTGGCGCTTTTCGGGAAGCTGACGGCCAGGTAGTCGCACTGGAAGGACATCGCGGTCTTGATGTCTTCCATGTCCTTGGCCGTCAGCGCCGGCGCCGTGAGGCCGCCGCCGGCCTTGTTGATGCCCTTGTTGTTGCTGAGCTCGCCGCCCACCACCACGGTGGTCGTCACCTGGTCGCCCAGCACCAGGTCCACCGTCAGCTTCAGCAGGCCGTCGTTCAGCAGCAACGTGTCGCCGGGTTTCACGTCGCGCGGCAGGTCCTTGTAGTCCAGGCCGACGATCTCGTTGTTGCCGGGTTCGGTGCGTCCGGCGTCGAGCACGAAGCGCTGGCCGTTCACCAGCTGGGTCTTGCCGCCTTCGAACTTGCCGACGCGGATCTTCGGCCCCTGCAGGTCGGCCATGATGGCCACCTGCTTGCCGGCGCGGGCCGCGGCAGCGCGCACCAGGGCAGCACGGTCGATGTGGTCCTGCGCCTTGCCGTGCGAGAAGTTCAGCCGCACCACGTCGACGCCGGCGCGCAGCATCGCCTCCAGCACCTCGGGCGAAGACGAAGCGGGTCCGAGGGTGGCGACGATCTTGGTGGCGCGCATGGGCAACGGTCTTTCGGTGGCGGCGACGGACAACAAACGGGCGCGCCGATGATAGGCGCGCCCGCGGCTCTGGCGATTACGAAGCCGTTACGTCGGTGGCGTCGGCCACGGCCAGCGCCGTCATGTTGACGACACGCCGCACCGTCGCCGACGGCGTCAGGATGTGCGCCGGCAACTGCGTGCCGAGCAGGATGGGGCCGACGGTGACACCGTTGCCGCCCGTCATCTTCAGCACGTTGAACAGGATGTTGGCGGCGTCCAGGTTGGGCAGCACCAGCAGGTTGGCGCTGCCGTGCAGCGAGCTCTCGGGCAGGTAGCCGGCGCGCACGTCCTGCGACAGCGCGGCGTCGCCATGCATCTCGCCATCACATTCGATGTCGGGCGCACGCTGCACAAAGAGGTCGCGGGCCGCGCGCATGCGCTTCGCCGACGCGCGCGACGAGGAACCGAAGATCGAGTGCGACAAAAAGGCCACCTTGGGCGGCAGGCCGAAGCGCCGCACCTCGGCGGCGGCCATCAGCGCGATGTCCACCAGTTCCTCGGCACTGGGCTCTTCGTTGACGAAGGTGTCGGCGATGAACAGCGTGTGTTTGTCCAGCGTCAGCGCGTTCATCGCCGCGGCGGTGCGCACACCGGGCTTCAGGCCGATGACGTTGCGCACATGCTCCAGGTGGCCGTCGTAGCGGCCGACCAGGCCGCAGATCATCGCCTGCGCCTCGCCGCGCCGCACCATCAGCGACGCGATCAGCGTGTTCGAGCGCCGCACCGCGGCCTTGGCCGCTTCCGGCGTGATGCCTTCGCGGCCCATCAGCTGGTGGTAGGCCTCCCAGTAGCTGCGGAAACGCGGGTCGTTTTCGGGGTCGACGAGTTCGAAGTCGCGCCCCGGCTCCAGCCGCAGGCCGCTGCGCTGCAGTCGCATCTTCACCACCTCGGGGCGGCCGACGAGGACGGGCTTGGCCAGGCCTTCGTCCAGCACCACCTGCACCGCACGCAGCACACGTTCGTCCTCGCCTTCGGCATAGACCACCCGCGCCGGCTGCGCCTTGGCGGCGGCGAACACCGGGCGCATGAACATGCCGGTCTGGTAGACGAAGCGGCCCAGGCTTTGCCGGTAGGCCTCCAGGTCGGCGATCGGCCGCGTCGCGACACCACTCTCGGCCGCGGCCTTGGCCACCGCCGGGGCAATGCGCAGGATCAGCCGCACGTCGAAGGGCGTGGGGATGATGTAGTCGGGGCCGAAACTCAGCTCCTTGCCGGCATAGGCCGCCGCCACCTCGTCGCTGGCCTCGGCCTTGGCCAGCGCGGCGATCTCGCGCACGCAGGCCAGCTTCATCGACTCGGTGATCTTCGTCGCGCCGCAGTCCAGCGCGCCGCGGAAGATGTAGGGGAAACACAGGACGTTGTTGACCTGGTTCGGGTAGTCGCTGCGCCCGGTGGCGATGATGCAGTCGGGCCGTGCCGCCTTCGCCAGTTCGGGCCGGATCTCGGGCTCGGGGTTGGCCAGCGCCAGGATGATGGGCTGGCGCGCCATCGTCGTGACCATCTCCACCGACAGCACACCGGCCGCCGAGCAGCCCAGGAACACGTCGGCACCCTTCACCACGTCGGCCAGCGTGCGTGCATCGGTGCGCTGGCAGTAGCGCTGCTTGCTCTCGTCGAGCTTGCCGTCCTTGAAGTCTTGGCGGCCTTCACGGATCACGCCCTTGCTGTCGACGACGAAGATGTTCTCGCGCTTCACGCCCAGCCCGACCATCACGTCCAGGCAGGCGATGGCCGCGGCGCCAGCGCCCGACACCGCCAGCTTGACCTCGCCGATCTGCTTGCCGACGAGTTCGAGCCCGTTCAGCAGCGCCGCGGCCGAGATGATGGCCGTGCCGTGCTGGTCGTCGTGGAACACCGGGATGTTCATGCGCTCGCGCAGCTTCTTCTCGATGTAGAAGCATTCGGGCGCCTTGATGTCCTCGAGGTTCACGCCGCCCAGCGTGGGTTCGAGCGCGGCGATGATCTCGACCAGCTTGTCCGGGTCCTTCTCGGCGAGTTCGATGTCGAACACGTCGATGCCGGCGAACTTCTTGAACAGGCAGCCCTTGCCCTCCATCACCGGCTTGCCGGCCAGCGGCCCGATGTCACCCAGGCCCAGCACCGCCGTGCCGTTGGTGACGACGCCGACCAAGTTGCCGCGGCTGGTGAAGTCGGCCGCCAGCGCCGGGTTCTCCTCGATGGCCAGGCAGGCGTAGGCGACACCGGGCGAATAGGCCAGCGACAGGTCGCGCTGGTTGGACAGCGGCTTGGTCGGCGTGACCGAAATCTTGCCGCGTGTCGGCGCGCGGTGGTATTCGAGGGCGGCGTCGCGCAGCGCGCTTTCGGCGTCGGACAGAGGTTTGGCCACGGCGGGTGTCTCCGGTTGTTCTGTTGCTGACAGGGAGCGGAGATTACGCCGGCGCGTCGCCCGCGGCGAGGCCCGGCGGCGAATTCAGCTTGTACCGCCGGGGTTGGAATGCCCCGACAGGTTCAACCGGCGGCGCGCCGGCCCAGGATCTCGAAGGCCGGCAGCGTCTTGCCTTCCAGCACTTCGAGGAAGGCGCCGCCGCCGGTGGAGATGTAGCCGACGTTCTTCTCGATGCCGTACTTGGCAATCGCCGCGAGGGTGTCGCCACCGCCAGCGATGCTGAAGGCCGAACTCTGCGCGATGGCCCGCGCAATGGTCTCGGTGCCGTTGGCAAAGGCGTCGAACTCGAACACCCCCACCGGGCCGTTCCAGACGATGGTGCCGGCGGCTTTCAGCTTGTCGGCCAGCAGCGCCGCGGTCTTCGGGCCGATGTCGAGAATCAGGTCGTCGGCGGCGACATCGGCCGCCGCCTTCACGGTGGCCGGCGCATCGGCGGCAAAGGTCTTGGCGGTGACCACGTCCACCGGAATCGGCACCTCGGCGCCGCGGGCCTTCATGGCCTCGATCACGGCCTTGGCGTCGCCGACCAGGTCGGCTTCGGCCAGGCTCTTGCCGATGGGGAAACCCGCGGCCAGCAGGAAGGTGTTGGCGATGCCGCCGCCGACGATGAGGCCGTCGACCTTGCTGGCCAGGCTTTGCAGGATGCTGAGCTTGGTGCTGACCTTGCTGCCGGCCACGATGGCCAGCAGCGGGCGCCTGGGCTGGGCCAGCGCCTTCGTGATGGCGTCGATCTCGGCGGCCAGCAGCGGGCCGGCGCAGGCGATCCTGGCGAACTGCGCGATGCCGTAGGTGCTGGCCTCGGCGCGGTGCGCGGTGCCGAAGGCGTCGTGCACGAAGATGTCGCACAGCGCGGCCATCTTCCTGGCCAGTGCCTCGTTGTTCTTCTTCTCGCCCTTGTTCAGGCGGCAGTTCTCCAGCAGCACGACGCTGCCGGGCGCCACCGTCACGCCGTCGACCCAGTTCGAGACCAGCGGTACATCACGCCCCAGCAGCTCGGACAGGCGCGCGGCCACCGGCGCCAGCGAGTCCTCGGGCTTGAACTCGCCCTCGGTCGGCCGGCCCAGGTGCGAGGTGACCATCACGGCGGCGCCGGCGTCCAGCGCCGCCCGGATGGCCGGCACGCTGGCGCGGATGCGGGTGTCTTCGGTGATGCGGCCGCGACCCTCCAGGCTATGGTCCTGCGGCACGTTGAGGTCGGCGCGGATGAACACACGCTGCCCGGCCACGCGGCCCTGGGCAATCAGATCGGTGAGACGAAGCACGTTCATGGTGTCGAAGGACTCTGCTGCGGAGGAACGGCGCAGATTCTAGGGACGCAGGCTTACCAGCCCAGCCCCAGCCGCAGCGCCAGCATCGTCGCCGTGCCGGCGACGATGGTGCCGAGGATGCCGTGGCGCCAGAACCAGTAGGCGGCGCCGACAGCAGCGGCATACAGCCGCGCGTCTTTCCAGGTCGTGATCAGCTGGCCGCTGTTTGTCACCACCTCGGGCACGACCACGGCGGCCAGCGCCGCCAGCGGTGCATAACGCAGGCCCTGGCGCAGCCACTCGGGCAGCGGCAGATCGCGCGCCGGCAGGATGAAAAAACCGCGTGTCAGCAGCGTGATGCAGGCCAGGCCGACGATGGTCAGCACCGCTTCCCAGGTGCTCATGTCAGGTTTCGTCGTCGACAGGGGTGACAGGGCGCTGTGTCGTGTGGTCCATCAGCAGGCCGATGGCCACTGCCGACGCGATGGCGACGACGATGTTCAGCTTCAGCGGCAAGGCATAAGCCGCCACCGCGGCACAGCCGGCGACGACGGCCGCCACCAGCGAAGCCTTGTCGGCCAGCAGCGAACACATCAGCCCGATCAGCGCCAGCGTGCCGGCGAAACCGATGCCCCAGGTGGTGGGAATGCTGTCACCGAGCACGATGCCCACCATCGACGGCAGCTGCCACGAGACCCAGTTGATGGACACGCCGCCCCAGAAATACGGCAGCTGCTCGGGCTGCGGTTTCGGCTCAGGGAAGCGCCGCATGAAGGTGACGTAGTTCAGGTCGGCGGTGAAATACGCCATGCGCGCACGCTCGAACAGCGGCATGTGCGCGAGGTAGGGCCGCCACTGCGCGCTGAAGATGACGAAGCGCAGGTTCAGGCACAGCGCCGTGGCCCAGACCACCCAGATCGGCGCGCCGCTGGCCATCAGCGGCAGCGCGGCCAGCTGGGCCGTGCCGGCGAACACCAGCAGCGACATCAGCACGGCCAGCGGCGGCGCCAGGCCACTCTTGACCATCGTGACCCCGGTGATCAGCCCCCAGGCGGCGATGCCGAGCGAGATGCCGGCCATGTCCTGCGCGCCACGCCGGAATTCGGGGTGGCGCCAGGTTGCAGAAGAACCCATGCCGCGATTGTTGCACCGCGGCAGCGGCGCCTCCGGCGCCGGGTTATCGGCGGCGCAGCGTGCCGCTGCCGGCCGTCGAGCTCTTGATCGCCGTGGCGTTGCCGCCGTAGCGCACGTCGCCGCTGCCGGCCACCGACACGTCCAGCGACCTGTTCGCCGTGACGT
>JBASTF010000789.1:0-3683 GCA_049274755.1 Rubrivivax sp.
CGGTTGGCCACGGCGTCCATCTCGTTCAGCAGCCGCCGGCCTTCGGTCAGCAACTCGGCGCCGGCCTCGGTCAGCTGGGCCTGGCGCGAGCTGCGGTCGAAGAGCAGCACGTCCAGCGCATCCTCGAGCTGGCGCACGCTGTAGGTCAGCGCCGACGGCACCTTGCCGAGTTCTCGCGCCGCCGCGGCAAAACTGCCGGTGCGGGCGATGGCGTCCATCATCGCCAGTGCGTCGGGGGTCAGGGCCTGCCTGCGGTCTGTCATGCCTTCATCTTATTTGAACGGCCTCTTCAAGGCCGCGCCACCGCAGCAGCGGCCCCGCTGCCTACAGTGACGACTCAAGAAAGGAGCCGTCACATGCTCACAGTACGCAAGTCTGCCGACCGCGGTTTTGCCGACCACGGCTGGCTCAAGAGTTTCCACAGCTTTTCGTTCGCCGACTACTACGACCCGGCCCACATGGGCGTGGGCAACCTGCGTGTCATCAACGAAGACCGCATCGCCCCGGGCACCGGTTTCGGCACCCACGGCCACCGCGACATGGAGATCGTCAGCTACGTGCTCGACGGTGCCCTGGCGCACAAGGACAGCATGGGCAACGGCACGGCAGGCGGTGCGAACAGCGGCGTCATCCGCCCGGGCGATGTGCAGCGCATGAGCGCCGGCACCGGCGTGATGCACAGCGAGTTCAACCATGCGGCCGACCGCACAACCCATTTCCTGCAGATCTGGGTGCTGCCGGACCGTCGCGGCATCGCGCCGGGCTACGAGCAAAAGCACTTCAGCGA
Source organism: Rubrivivax sp. (assembly GCA_049274755.1). Taxonomy (GTDB): domain Bacteria; phylum Pseudomonadota; class Gammaproteobacteria; order Burkholderiales; family Burkholderiaceae_C; genus Rubrivivax. Next base: position 788 of record JBASTF010000789.1, read on the forward strand.
CGCCGACAAGCGCGGCCGACTGACGCTGGTCGCCTCGCCCGACGGCCGCGACGGCTCGGTGACCCTGCATGCCGATGCATCGCTGCGTGCCGGCCTGTTCGACGGCGCCGAAACCGCCGAGCTGGCGCTGGACCCCCAGCGTGTGGCCTATGTGCACCTTGCGCGGGGCCAGATCTCTGCCAACGGAGAGCGACTGAAAGCCGGCGACGCGCTCACGTTGGCCGGCGAGGAGCGTCTGGTGCTCGACGGCGGCGACAACGCCGAGGTGCTGGTCTTCGACCTCGCCGCCTGATCCTCAACCCGATTCAACCCATCACTCTTTTCCGAAGGACACCACCATCATGCAAGTTCCCGCCCCCGTCGTTGCTCCCCTGGCCCTTGTGGCCCGCGTGCTGCTGGCGCTGATGTTCATCCTCGCCGGCTTCTCGAAGTTCGCCGGCCTCGAAGGCACGGCCGGCTACATCGCCAGCAAGGGCCTGCCGGTGCCCGGCGTGCTGGCCTTCCTGACCGCCGTGATCGAAGTCGTCGGCGGCCTGGCCCTGGCCGTCGGCTTCCAGGCCCGTTTCGCGGCGCTGGCGCTGGCGCTGTTCACGCTGGTTGCCTCGGTGATCTTCCACAACTTCTGGGCCATGCCCGCCGATCAGGCCTTCGTGCAACAGCTGATGTTCATGAAGAACCTGTCGGTGGCCGGTGGCCTGCTGTTTGTCTTCGCGCTCGGCGCCGGCCCGGCCAGCTTCGACGCACGCCGCCTGGCCGCGGCCTGACCCCACCTATCCACCTGCAACAACACCAGGAGTTCCTGTCATGAGCAAGATCGTCATCGTCTACCACAGCGGCTACGGCCACACGAAGAAGGTCGCCGAGGCCGTGGCCGAAGGCAGCGGCGGCGTGCTGCTGGCCATCGACGCCGAAGGCAACCTGCCCGACAGCGGCTGGGAACAGCTGGCCGCGGCCTCGGCCATCGTCTTCGGCACGCCCACCTACATGGGCGCTCCGAGCTGGCAGTTCAAGAAGTTCGCCGATGCGTCCAGCAAGCCCTGGTACAGCCAGCTGTGGAAGGACAAGCTGGCGGCCGGCTTCACGAACTCGGCGACGCTGAACGGCGACAAGTTCTCGACCATCCAGTACCTGATGACGCTGTCGCAGCAGCACAGCATGTTCTGGGTCGGCACCGGCATGCAGGCGCCGAACGCCAAGGCCCACGGCCGCGACGACGTCAACCACCTGGGCGGTTATGCCGGCCTCATCACCGCGACGCCGTCCGACGCCTCGGTCGACGAGATGGTGCCGGGCGACATCGCCACCGCGAAGAAGTTCGGTGCGCGTGTGAAGGCGGCGCTGGCGAAGTTCGCCTGAACCCCGGCGCCGGCGCGGCGCTACAGTCGTGCCGATGAACGCGCTGAGTACCGTCTGGCGGGTGCTGCCCTGGATCGACTGGGTGGCACTCGCCTTCTTTTTTGCCGCCTGGATGGGTTATGCCTCGTTTGCACACCGCCGCGCGGCCGTGCGGCCTTCGCTGCTGGCGCTGACCAACCGCGAGCGCCAGCGCTGGATGCTGCAGACCACGGTGCGCGAGAACCGGGTCTTCGACGGTGTCGTCGTGCAGAACCTGTCGGCCAGCCCCTCGTTTTTTGCGTCGACCACCATCCTCATCATCGGTGGCCTGCTGGCGGTGCTGTCCAGCACCGAACGCGCCAGCGAGATCGTGCGCGAGATCCCGTTTGCCGCACGTTCCAGCGTGCTGGTCTTCGACCTGAAGGTGGTGCTGCTGCTGGCCATCTTCATCTATGCCTTCTTCCGCTTCACCTGGAGCCTGCGCCAGTACACCTTCGGTGCGCTGCTGGTGGCGGCGGCGCCTGACCGTGACTTGTTCACCGAACAGGCCCAGCGTGAGGCCTTTGCCAGCCGCGCCGGGCGGGTGATGGGCATGGCCGCCGAGAGCTTCAACGACGGGCTGCGCGCCTACTACATGAGCTTCGCCGCGACGGCCTGGTTCTTTTCGCCCTGGGCGCTGCTGGGTGCGACGGTGGGCGTGGTCTTCATCCTCTACCGCCGCGAATTCCACTCGGAAGTGCTGGCGGTGCTGACCGAGGCCTGATCAGGCACCGAGCAGGTTGCCGCTGCGTTCCAGCGTCTTGCCGGCCACCTTCGCCAGTGTCATGCCGGCGCTGGCCCAGCGTGTGGCGATGCGCGCGTAGAGCACCCCGGCCGACTGCGAGCGCAGCGGCGTCAGCGCGCCGCTGTCCAGGTCCACCAGGTCGGCCACCGTGGCACCGGCTTCGACGACATCGCCCGGTGCATGGTGGAACACCACAACACCGGCCCGCGGCGCGACGATGGGCTCGGACGCCGTCAGCAGCGTGGCTTCGCAGGGCGCCGGCGGCAGCGGCACTGGCGTGCCGTGCAGCATGCCGCTGCGGCGCAGGAACTCGAGCAGGGCATCGGCGTCCTGTGCGGCCTGTGCGTGGTCGGTGTCGTCCTGGCCGCGCAGTTCCACCGTGGCGGCGAAGCAGCCCAGCGGCAGCGGCTGCTCGGCAAACCGCTGCTGCAGCAGCCACCAGGGCCGGGTGCAGGCTTCGTCGAAGGGGTTGTCGCCGCTTTCGGTGGCCAGCAGCACGGCGCGTGCACCGAGCAGGGCCGCCAGTTCCAGCGCCTGCGGTGCCTGCGGCGTCAGCGCATACAGGTGCAGCACGGCCTGTGCGTCGCAATGCAGGTCCAGCACCACGCTGCAGTCGGCCGCCAGCTGCAGCAGCTGGCGCTTCAGGTCCTGCACCGTGGTCCGTGCTGTCAAGGCCTTGGCGGCAGCACACAAGGCGTCGCGCGCCAGGTGTTCGTTGGCCTCGGCGTCGCGACCCAGGCGGCCGGCCAGCGTGCTGGCCGCTGCCGGCGCCAGGTC